>JAIEQN010000582.1 GCA_019747685.1 Gemmataceae bacterium | reverse complement strand
CGCGTCGGCCGGCAGGGCCAGCCGGCGGAGCAGCTCGGCCCGGGCGGCGGCCACCACCTCGTCGGCCGTGACCGCCCGGCGGGCCGGCGTCACCGTCACCCGCTCGGCCCCGGCCACCTGGACCTCCGCCGGGTCGAGCCCGGCCAGCCGGAGGCGGTACTCGACCGCCCGGCGGGTGAGGGTGAGGCCGGGGTCCCGGGCCTTGAACTCGGCCAGGTCGAGCCGGGCGATTCGCTCCCGGACAGTGGGGTCGCCGCCGCTGACATCGGCCACGTCGCCGACCGTGACCGCGGCGGTCGTGGCCGACGCCTGGTCGCGGAGGGTGACTACCACCGGCCCGGCGGCGTACGCCACACCCGCGGCGAGGAGGAGCAGCAGGAGTGCGAGCGGGCGGTTCATCGGGGCACCCCGGGAGCACCGGCCGGGAGGCCTGTGCCACCAAATACACCAGCCTCGGTGGCACAGGCATTCCTGCCCGTGCCGCACATTACCGGATCAGGTCGGTGGTGGAGGCGAGCATGTTGTCGGCCGTCCGGACGGCCCGGGTGTTGAACTCGTAGGCCCGCTGGGTGATGATCAGGCTGACCAACTCGGTCACCACGTCCACGTTCGACCGCTCCAGGAACCCCTGCTGGACGAACCCGACCCCGTTCTGACCCGGGGTGGCGATGATCGGCGGGCCGGACGCGGCCGTCTCGGCCAGCAGGTTCCGGCCCTCGGCCAGGAGGCCCGACGGGTTCAGGAACCGGGTCAGGGTGAGCTGGCCGAGGACGGTGGTGGCGTTGGTCGCCCCGGCGGTGATGGCCGACACCGTCCCGTCCGTCCCGATGGTCACCTGGGTGGCCTGGGCCGGGATGGTGATCTGCGGGGAGACGAAGAACCCGTCGCTGGTGACCAGGGTGCCGGTGGCGTTCACCCGCAGGGCCCCGTCCCGGGTGTACCGGATTTCGCCGTTGGGCAAGAGGACCTGGAAGAACCCCTGCCCCTCGATGGCCACGTCGAGCGGGTTCTGGGTGGCCACCAGCCCGCCCTGGGTGAACGTCTTGGTGATCCCGGATACCCGGGACCCGCTGCCGACCTGGAGGCCGACCGGGAGTTCGAGCCCCTGGGCGGCGGTCGTCCCGGGGGCCTGGGCGGTGACGTACACCAGGTCCTGGAACGTCGTCTCGCCCCGCTTGAACCCGGTGGTGTTGACGTTGGCCAGGTTGTTCGCGGTGTTGTCCAGGGCGGTGCTCTGGGCGTTCATGCCCGTCGAGCTGGTGAAGAGAGCTTTGATCATCGCACCTCTCCTGGCGAATGGGGCCCGCGCTCCAGGGCGATCGGTCCTACGTCTGCGGCCTCGTGTCCAACTGGATCGACTCGCTGATGGTCCGCAGCGACCGCTGGGCGGCGTCGTAGAACCGGGCCCCGAAGATCATCCGGACCATCGCGTCGGCCGGCTCGACGTTCGACCGCTCCAGATACCCCTGGAGAACCCGGCCGTCGGTCTCCTGCGGCCGGACCCCGGGGGGCGCGGTGTACAGGGTCGGGCCGGCGGCGGTGAGCTGCCGCAGGTCGGCGAACCGGGCCGGGCGGATGCGGCCGACCGGCTGGCCGTCGGCCGACACCGTGCCGTCGACCCCCACGTCCACCCGCCGGGTCTCGGGCGGGACCTCGACCGGGCCTTCCTCGCCCAGCAGCGGGTAGCCGCCCGGGCTGACCACCCGGCCTTCGGCCGTGATCCGGAACTGGCCGTTGCGGGTGTACAGCGGGCCGTTCGGCCCGCGGACGGTGAAGAACTGGTCCGTCTCGGACAGGGCCAGGTCGAACGGGTTGTCGGTGAGTTGGAGCGGGCCGGGCCGGAAGTCGTTGAACGCCCCGGCGGCCCGGGCCCCGAGGATGTCGCCGGTCGGCTCGGCGACCCGGCCGAGGACCCGGTCGAACGTCTCGAAGACGACGCCCCGCTGGCGGTAGCCGGGGGCGGACATCTTCGCCAAGTTGTAGGCCGTGACCTCCTGCTCTTCGGAGGCCACCTGGAGGCCGGAGGCGGCGGCATACAGCCCGCGGATCATGACGGATGTTCCGGCAACGAGGGTCGTGCCGGTTGTATCGTCACCGCCGGGCGGGCGGGTTCACACAAAGACCAGGGGCGCGAGCCGCTGGTCCCCATCACGCCGACGCCATCACCATCCCGGGCTGCTCGGCGGCCGGGACCTGGCCGGCCTTCTCCAGCCGGTTGGCGTCCTCCCGGACGGCCTCGAACCCCTCCCGCAGGGTGGCCAGCACCTTCCGGGCGTCGGCCACCCGGTCGGCGGCCGGCACCCGGAGCCGGTCGGCGACGAACTCGAACAGCCGGAGGAGGTTCGCCCCGGTCTCCGGGCTGGCGTCGGGGCGGACCCCGGCGGCCAGCTCGCCGACGATCAGTTGGACCTTGGCCAGCTCCGGCCGGGCGGCCGGCACGTCCCCGGCCCGGAGGGCCACGGCCGCCCGGTCGAGCCGGTCCAGGGCCTTGTCGTACAGGGCCAGGACCATCTCGATCCGGGTCCACCCGGCGACGGTCTCTTGCGGCCGGTAGGCGCGGTACGGGTTCACGGCGGCCTGCCTGGGTTAGCGGGTGGTCGAGGTCTGGGTGAGGGAGGCGAGCTGGGTCTGGAGGCCCTTCAGGTTGTTCACCGCCGACTCCATCGCGGCGAACTGGCGGGTCAGCTCCTCCTTCTTCGCCTCCATCAGGTCGTTCTGCTTGGTGATGCTGGCGTCGAAGTCCTGGATCGACTTCTGGTACGTCTCGTTGATGCCCTTGAACCGGCCGGCGACCGGGTCGAGGTACTGCCCGAGGACCCGGTTCAGCCGCCCGGCCAGCCCCTGGGTGACGGTCAGGTCGGTGGCCCCGGGGGTGGCGGCCGTGGCCCGGACGACCAGCCCGGCGGTGCGGGCGTTCCCGGCCAGGCCGGTGAGCGTCTGGCCGGCCCCGGTCGCCGGCTCCTCCGCCCCGGCCGCCACGAACTTCCCGGCCACGTCGGTCCCGGTCGCGGCCTCGGTCCCGGCGAACCCGAGCTGGGGTCCCGGGGTGACGGCGACGAGCTCGACCTTCGACCCCGACCCGTACTGCTGGTTGGTGATCGTCAGCCGACCGGACCCGTCCACCCCGACCGCCACCTGCGGCCCGCCGGCCGGCTGGGCGGCGTTGATCTTCTGCTGGATCAGGGCCGCCACCTGCTCCGGGGTGTACGTCCCCGGCTCGATGGTGATCCCGATCGCGGCCAGCCCGTTCAGCTTGAGCGACAGGGCGGTGTTCGGCGGGTTGATGGTCACCAGCCCGGTCCCGCCGTCGCTCGGCAGCGGGCTGGACGCGGCGACCGACGCCCGGGCGGCGGCGGCCGTCACCATCACCTGGTACGGGGTCGCCCCGGACGGGACGGTCTTGTCCGACCCGGTCACGAAGGCGACGCCCGGGCCGGCCGTCCCGGTCAGCCCGAACAGCCGCTTCACGTCGGCCGGGGTCGTCCCGGCGGCCCCGCTCAGGGCCTGGTTCAGCTTGGCCGAGTCGAGGTTGAGCTTCCCCCGCCCGTCGAACGACAGGCCGACCGCCCCGAGCCGGTTGACATCCCCGGTCAGGCCGGGGACGGCCGCCGACAGGGCGGCCGACAGGTCGTCGGCCAGCCCGGCCGCGTCCCGGTTCCCGAGCAGGGTGCCGGCGGCCTTGGTGTCGGCGTCGAACGACGACTGGTCGCGGATGTAGTCCTGGACCGCGTTGTACGAGGTGACGAAGTCGGCCACCGCCTTCGAGGCGGCCGCGGTGTCGTTGGCGACCGTCACCGTGACCGGCCCGGACGAGGTCTTTTGCAGGCTGAGGGTGACGCCGGGGATCAGCCCGTCGACCTGGTTGGACGCGCTGCGGACCACGTTGGCCGAGTCGGACCCGACCTGGATCGTCGCGTCGGCGGCCGCCTGGTACGTCTTGGCCGTCGGGTCGATCGCCGCCCCGGTGCCGGCGGACAGGTTGTTCGTGACGGTGATGGCGTTGGCCGCCCCGGTCTTGGCGGCGGTGAGGACGAGCCGGTACGGGGTGCCGCCGGACCCGTCGTTGAGGACGGACGCCCGCACCTCCCCGCCGGCCGCGTTGATGGAATCCGCCAGGCCCTGGAGGGTGTTGTTCCGGCCGTCCACGGTGATCGTCGTGGTCGCCCCGGACCCGACCTGGAGGGCGATGGTCCCCTCCTTGATCCGGGCGTTCGGATCGGCGAACCCGGCCGACGCGACCTGATGGGCCTGGGCCAGGGCGGTGACGGTGAACGAGTAGGTGCCGGGGGCGGCGGCCGTCCCGGCGGCGGCGGACAGGACGGCCGGGTCGGAGGCGGCGGCGGTCCGGCCGTCGAACGCCCCGCCGGCCGCCCGGGCCAGCCCGGCGGTCTTGGCCTGGAGGTCGTACAGCTTGCCCTGGAGGGCGGCCATGGTGGTCTGCTTGGAGACCACGTCCGCCTGCCGGGCCTTGAGGGTGTCGATCCGCTGCTGGTTGAGCTTGGTCAGCCCGGCGATCAGGGTGTCGGTGTTGATCCCGGTCGCCAGCCCGCTGAAGGTCAACCCGTTGGTGTTCAGGCCGGTGATGCTGGCCACGGCGGTTCCGGGGTTGGGGTGTTCTGGGTACGGGGGCGGCCCGCGGGCGGCTGACCGCCCGCGGGCCTTGTCGTCAGTGGGCAGTGGGCAGTCGGCAGTGGGCAGTCACAATCACACAGTTCAGGAAGGCAGACCGAGCATCGATTCCTGACCGCTTACTGCCGGCTGCCCACTGCCCACTGCCCACTGCTGGTTAGCTGCGGAGCAGCCCGGCCACCAGGGTGGTCAGCTGGTTGGCGTTGCCGAGCACCGTGGCCCCGGCCTGCATCTGGGTCTGGAGCTTGGTGAACATGGCGATCTCGTTGGCGAAGTCGGTGTCCCGGATGACCGACTCGGCCGAGGTCGTATTCTCCAGGGTGGCCCGGAGGTTGGTGGCGTTCGACTCCAGGGTGTTGGCCTGGAACGCCCCGAGCTTGCCCCGGAGGGTGCTGACGTCGGCGATCGCCTGGTCGACCACCGAGATCGCGTCCTGGGCGTCGGCGGTGGTCGTGACCTTGATCTTGCTCAGGTCGGTGGTGGCCAGGTTGGACAGCCCGCTCACCCCGGTCCCGAGCCGGTCGGCGGTCACCTTGTCGATCGAGATCTCGGCCGTCTCGTTCGCGTTCGCCCCGATCTGGAAGGTCAGGGAGTTGTCGGCCACGTCCAGCAGGGTGCTCCCGGAGGTCGCCTTCCCGCCGGCCACCCCGACGTTGAACGACAGCCCGTTGGCCCCGCCGAAGGTGACGGCGTTGCCGAGCCCCTGGCTGCCGGTCGAGACGGTCGCCTCGTTCGACCCGACGAACACCCGCAGGGCGTTCCCGGCCGGGCCGGTGTCGGCGGCGGCGTTGCTCACCCCGGTGACGGCGGTGGTGGTGGCCGAGTCGGCCTTGACGGTGATGGCGGCCGACCCGAGGACGTTGCTCTGGATCACCAGGTTGCCGCCGGCCGACCCGGTGACGGTGAACTTCCCGGCCCCCCCGCCGATCGACCCGGCGGCGTCCAGGGCGGCCTGGGTCTTGGCCACGATGGTGGTGGCGCTGTCGCCGATGGCCAGGTCGACCGTCAGGTTGGCGGTCAGGCTGCCGCCGGTGACGGTCAGCTTGCCGTTGGCCGTCAGCCCGCCGGTGGACATGATGGCCCCGCCGACGGCCCGCCCGCCGGTCGCGTTCCCGGCCGACGCGGTGGTGCTGTCGACCGCGGCGGCGGCCGTCCCGGTCACCCCGGCGCCCGAGGCGATGCCGAAGAAGGTGGCGGTGGTGGCGTTCCCGCTCGCCACCGTCATCGCCGACGCCCCGATCCGGCTGGTGATGGTGAACTTGTTCGAGCCGTCGAGGGCGGCGGTGAAGTTGCCGGCCCCGGCGGCCGTGTCCAGGGCGGCCTGGACGGTGCTGACGTAGTTCGCGGCGGTGACGGCCGACACGTCCAGGACCATCGGGGCGGCCAGCCCGCCGCCGGAGATGGTCAGGGTGGCGGTCCCGGCGGCGCTGGTCTGGCCGCCGGCGGTGTTGGTGATCCCGGTGAACGTCGCGGTGGCCGCGTTCGACGACACGGCGGTGACGGCCGCGTTGCTGTCCAGGGCGGTGATCGTCAGGGCGGCCCCGTTCGACCCGCCGACCGTGAACTTGCCCGGCTGGGCGGTGTTCAGGGCGTTCTGGACGGCGGTGACGGCGGCCGCCGCGGTGGCGGTGGCCGACAGGTCGACGACGACCGCGCTGGCCAGCCCGCCGCCGGAGATGGTCAGGGACGACCCGGCCCCCGGGGCACCGCCGGCCTCGTTCAGGTTCGCCGCCCCGGTCAAGACGGCCCCGGTCGGGGCGGTGCCGGTGTTGACCGCGCTGCCGCCCTGGACGGTGGCCCCGCCGGCCGCCCCGACGACCACCGCCTGGCTGCCGACGGCGGCCGCGGTCCCGGCCTTGATCTGCCCGAGGGAGCTGGTGTTGGCCCCGTTCACCGTGGCCAGGATGCCGGCCTGACCGTTGAGCAGGAACTTCGAGGCTCCGA
The DNA here is from genome assembly GCA_019747685.1 of Gemmataceae bacterium. Lineage (GTDB taxonomy): Bacteria > Planctomycetota > Planctomycetia > Gemmatales > Gemmataceae > Urbifossiella. The sequence continues at coordinate 6,966 of JAIEQN010000582.1, read as the reverse complement.
ACTTGGTGGTGTTGGCGATCGAGCTGATGGTGGCCAGGGCGTTGTCGATCTCGGCCTGGTTGGCGGCCAGGGCGCTGCTGTCGTTGACCCCGGAGTTGGCCGAGTCCAGGGCCAGCCCGCGGACCTTCCCGAGCAGCCGGTTGATCTCGTTCAGCGCCCCCTCGGCCGTCTGGACCATCGACACCCCCTTGTTGGTGTTGTCGATGGCCGTCCGCAGGCCGCTGATCTGGGCCCGCTGCTGCTCGCTGATGACCAGGGCGGCCGGGCCGTCGGCCCCCCGGTTCACCTTCAGCCCGGTCGACAGCCGCTCCAGCGACTTCGACAGGTTGGTGTTGGTGGCGGTGATGTTGTTCTGCGCGGTCAGCGACGCCACGTTCGTGTTCAGGGCCAGACCCATGACGCTCACCCCTGTTGTTGGTGGTCCGACGAGGCAGGTCGGGGGGTCCGACCGTCTGGAACCGTTATCGACCCCGGGCGGTGAAATTTGCCCGCCGGCGGCCGGCCCGGAGGTGTGACGAAACCGCTGAAAGCGCAGCGGCCCGACGAGCTTGTGGCTCGCCGGGCCGGGGGGTTCGGTGCCGGGGTTTCACCCCGGGCTAGGGTGTGCGACCCCTTCAGGGTCGAGGACCGGGCAGCCTGAAGGGCTGCCACAACGTAGCCCGGGGTGAAACCCCGGGTGGCTTACTCCCCGCCCATCATCGCCCGGGCGGTGTCGGCCGCCGCCTGCGGGGTGTCGAACTCGCCGGCCGCCAGCCGGGCCAGGACCGCCGCCACCGTCTGCTCCCGGTGCTCCGGGTAGCCCCGCAGGGCCTCCATCAGCCGGGTCAGGTCGGCGGTCGGCTTGAACTGGCTGGCCCCGGCGGGCGCCCCGGCGTCGGGGGCCGCGGGCTTGGGCGGCGCGGGGGCGGCGTTGGCGGCGGTCAGCGGAACGTGGGAGCCGGATGGATCGACCCGCATGGGTGGTTCTCCCGGTGGGAGTTTCTGCCCGGGGCGAAAGCTGTGTGCCCTGCGGGAAGGTTATCGAAGCCGGAGGGGGAGAAGTTGCGTCGGAAAACCTCCCCGGTCAACCAAAATCTTCCGCCCTTCGATCTTACCCCCGGACCCGCCCCCCGCCAGCCCACCCGCCGTGAGGTACAGTCTCGGGTTGGTGGCACAGGCACCGGCCGCCATGACCAACTCCTCCCCGGAACTCCCCGACCTGCCGCTCATCGGGGCGGCCGACCTGCCGACCCCGACCGCCGCCCCGGCCGCGGCTAAGCCCCGCGGACGGCTCCGCCTGTTCCTCCTCCCGGTCGTCGCGGCCGGGTGCTTCGCGGCGGGTGTCGCCGGGTCGATCTTCGCCCGCGGCGAACCGGCCGACGAGGCGCCGTCGGCCGTTGAACACCACGAGCCGGCCCCGCACGCCGAAGCGCCCCCGCACCACGAGGAGGCCCCGCACCCGGCCGTGGAGCCGCACCCGCCGGCCGGCGACCACCGGCCCGGCAGTCACCGGGAGCGGATCGACCTGGCGGCCCGGGCCGGGCGGTTCGCCGAGGCACTGGCCCTGCTCCGGGAAGGCCCGCCGGAACACCTCGGGCTGGACGAGCGGGCCGTCGCCTACCGCGAAGGCGTTTGCCTGGAAGGGCTGGGCCGGTGGGACGAGGCGGCCGGGGCCTACGCCAAAGCGGCCGACCCGGACGCCCCGGGGTGGCCGGAGCTGGGGCAGGCCCGGTGCCGGCTGGCGGCCGGCGACCGGCCGGCCGCCCGGGGGTTGCTGAACCGGGTGTCAATCGTCTGCGGGGCGGACGGCCACCTGCTCGGCGAGTGTCTGCACCTCCGCGGCCGGCTCCTCCTGCTCGACGGCGGACCGCCGTCCGCCCCCGACCCGCTCGACGCCGACGCCCTCGCCTGGCCGATGCCCGCGAGCCGCGGCGAGCACTCGCTCGCCCACCTGCCCAACGACCACCACAGCCCCGAGGCCGACCACCGGCCGGAAGGGGCCGAGGTCCACCGGTCGTTCTGGTTCCCGGAACTCCCCGAGGTCACGGCCGTCCTGCGGAACCGCCCGGCGGCCGCGTTCTTCGACGGGCTGCGGGCCGACGGGCTAAAGGTCACGGTCGACCCGGCCAGCGCCGACCGTCTGACCCGAACGGTCACGATCGACGTGGGGCGGGTGCCGCTGGCCGAGGTGTTGAGCGCTCTCGGGGAGTCGCTGGGCTTCGGCTGGCGGCGCGACGGCGACGGGCTGGCCGTCGGCCCGGCCGACCCGGAACGCCAACAGGAGGCGTTGTCCGGCGCCCTCCGCCGGGCCGTGGCCGTCGCCCCGGACCACCCGTTGGCCGACGCCGCCCGGGTGGCATTGGGCAACCAGTACGCCGAGGCCGGGCGGTGGCGGCCCGCAGCCGACGAGTACCGCCGGTTCCTCGACACTCGGCCGAATGCCGCGGAAGGGGTTCAGGCCGCGTACAACCTCGGGCTGCTCGAACTCCGGGACGGCAACCTCCCGGCCGCCCGGTCGCGGTTCCTGGAGGTGATCGACCGCGGGCCGCGGACCCCCTGGGCCGACCTCGGGCGGTGGTGGGTGGCTCGGACGCACCTCGACGCCGGCGACACCGCGGCGGCCCGCACGCCGTTGCGGATGGCGTTCGACGGGCCGTCGAAGGACGTGCGGTCGGCGGCCGCCCTCGGGCTGGTCGCGGCCGACCTGTTCGACGGCGACGCCGACGCGGCCCGGTCGTTCCTCCGGTCGGTTCGGTTCGGAACGGGCGACGCCGACGCCGCCACGGCCGGGTGGTTCGGGGCGTGGCTCCGTTACCGGGTGGCCCCGTCCGACGGCCGGGCGGCCGAACTCATCGCCCTCGTCGACGAAGGACAGGCCGGCCGGCCGCTCGGCCCGCTGGGGGTGTACCTGGCCGGGCAAGCCTGCCGGGAGATCGGCCGGGCTGAACAGATGGCGGCCCTCTACGACCGGGCGACCGAAACCTGCCGCGGCCCACTGGCCGTGCGGATGACGTTCGAGTCGGCCGAATACCTGTGGGGGTTGGACCGGCTCGGTCCGGCCCGGCAGCGGTTCCTGGCGGTCGCCGCGGTCGACCCGACCGGCCTCGGGCTGACGGCCGAGCTGCGGCTGGCGGAGCTGGCCGCCCGGGTCGGCCGCGGGGCGGACTGCGTGGACCGGTGCCGGCGGCTGTTGGTCCGGCCCGGGGCCGACCCGGCGGAGGTCCTGCCGGTGATGGCCCGGGGGTATGAGCTGGAGGGCCGGCACCGGGCGGCGGCCGACTGCCTGGCCGGCCGGGTGCCGGGGGAGTGAGCCGGGTTCTGGTGGCACAGGCCTCCCGGCCTGTGTACGGCCCTTCGCACAGGCCGGGAGGCCTGTGCCACCGACCCACCCCGGCGTGAGCTAGACTTGGCGGCGGACCACCCCCGGCGGCCGGGAACACCCGATGGTTATGCTCGACGAACAGCCCGGCCCGCCCCAGAGCGGCGAGCGCCCCCGCCCCGCCCTCGCCATCACCCCACCCCCGGCCCCCGTGGACGATTCGTACCGGTTGCTGTTCGAGCGGGCCCCCGTCCCGATGTGGGTGGTCGACGCCGACGCCCTCCGGTTCCTGGCCGTCAACGGCGCGGTCTCGGCCAAGTACGGCTACGACCGGGACGAACTCCTCGGGTTCGGGGTGGCCGACGTCTGCCCGGCCGAGGTGGTGGACGAGCTGACCGGGCCGCCCGGGGCCAGCCGGGGCGACGGCCGGCCGATCCCCTGGCGGCACCGGACCAAGGCCGGGGTGCTGCTCGACGGCGAGGCCATCACCGTCCGGTTCCGGTTCGCCGGCCGGCCGGCGCGCCTGATCCTGGCGGCCGACGGGGCCGACCGGCGGAAGGCCGCGGCCGCCCTCCGCGAGCGGGACGAGCTGTTGCGGTCGATCGTCGCCGCCATCCCGTGCGGGGTGTTCTGGAAGGACCGGGCGTCGGTCTACCAGGGGTGCAACGACCAGGTCGCCCGGGACCTGGGGCTGGGTGTCCCGGGGGAAGTCGTCGGGCGGTCGGATTACGAACTCCTGGCCGACCCGGACGAGGCCGATGCCAGCCGATCGGCCGACCGGCAGGTCCTCGACACCGGCCGGCCGGTGCTGAACCGGGAGGAGGTCCGCACCAGGCCCGAGGGCCGATCGGCCACCCTGCTGACCAGCCGGGTGCCGCTGAAGGGGGCCGACGGGACGGCCGGGGTGCTCGGGGTGTACCTCGACATCACCGACCGGAAGCGGCTCGAAGACCAGCTCCGGCAGGCGGCCAAGATGGAGGCGGTCGGCCGGCTCGCGGGGGGCATCGCCCACGACTTCAACAACCTGCTCACCGTCATCCGCGGGAACGCCGAACTCCTCCGCGGGGAGATCCCGTCCGAGGCGGCCCGGATGGTGGACGAGGTCCGGCAGGCGGCCGACCGGGCGGCCCGGCTGGTCCGCCAGCTCCTCACCTTCAGCCGGCCGCACGCCGCCAACCCGAAGGTGGTCGACCTGAACCGGGTGGTCGGGGAGCTGGCCGGGATCATCCGCCGGCTGCTCGGGGCGGCGGTCGAGGTCGAGGTCGGGCCGGCCCCCTACCCGGTCCCGGTCCTGGCCGACCGCGGGCAGTTGGAACAGGTGGTGATGAACCTGGCGGTGAACGCCCGGGACGCCATGCCCGGCGGCGGCCGGCTGCGGCTGACGACCGCCCGGGCCGGGGCCGTCGCCCGGCTGTCGGTGGCCGACACCGGGACCGGGATGCCGGACGAGGTGAAGGCCCGCATCTTCGACCCGTTCTTCACCACGAAGGGGCCGGACAAGGGGACCGGGCTGGGCCTGGCGGTGGTCCACGGGATCGTCAAGCAGGCCGGCGGGGCGATCGCGGTCGAGTCGACCCCGGGCCGGGGGACGACCTTCCACATCGACCTGCCGTGGTCCGACCGGCCGGCGGTCGCCACGGCCACGGTCCCGGTCTCGCTGACCTCCCGCACCCCGCCGGGCGGGGCCGGCCGGTCGGTGCTGCTGGTCGAGGACGAGGACGGCATCCGGACGCTGGCCCGGCTGACCCTGACCGGGCGGGGCTACGTCGTGACCGAGGCGGCCGACGGGGCCGCCGCCCTGGCCGCCCTGGCGTCCGGGACGGCGTTCGACCTGGTCGTCACCGACCTGACCATGCCGGGGGTGGGCGGCCGGGAGGTGGCGGCGAAGGCGGCCGCCGACCGGCCCGGGGTGAAGGTGGTGTACATGTCCGGGTACGTCCCGGACGAGGCGGTCCTGGCCGACCCGCCCGGGGCCGCCTTCCTGCACAAGCCGTTCACCCCGGCCGAGCTGGCCCGGGCGGCCGACGACGCCCTGGCCGGGAGGCCCCCCGGATGACCCGCCGGGTGCTGTTCGTCGCCGACGAGCCGCTCTTACTCGAGTCCCTCCGGCGGACCCTCTTGCCGCTCCAGGCCGAGTGGGAGCTGCGGTTCGCCCGCGGTGCGTCCGAGGGGTTAGCCCGGCTGGACGAGGCCCCGTACGACGTGCTGGTGGCCGACGCCCAGCTCCGGAGCTTGGCCGCCGACGACCTGCTGGCCGAGGTCCGCCGCCGCCACCCGCGGGCCGTCCGGATCGTCCTGGCCGCCGAGGGCGACCGGCTGCGGCTGCTCAAGCTCGTCTCCCTGGCCCACCGGGTCTTGACCAAGCCGTGCAGCCCGGAGGAACTACGGACCGCCATCCGCCGGGCGTGTACCCTCCAGGACCTGCTGGCCAGCCCGAGCCTGGCGGCGGTCGTCGGCCGGATGGGCAGCGTCCCCACCTTACCGATCCTGTACACCCAGATCGTGCAGGAACTGGCCCGGCCGGACTACTCGATCGAGGTCGTCGGGGAGCTGATCGGCCGGGACCTGGGGATGGCGGCCAAGCTGATCCAGATGGCCAACTCGGCCCTGGTCGGGCTGCGGTGGCCGGTCTCGACCCCGGCCCAAGCAGTCCGCATCCTCGGGGCCGAGTGGACCCGCAGCCTGGCCCTGGCGGCCGGGGTGTTCTCCCGGTACGACCCGTCCAGGCTGCGGCCGTTCTCGATCGAGGAGCTGTGGGAGCACAGCCGGCGGGTGGCGTCCCTGGCCGGGCGGATCGCGGCCGCCGAGCGGGCCGGCGACCGGGTGATCCGGGACGCCGCCCTGGCCGGGCTGTTCCACGACATCGGCCGGCTGACCCTGGCCAGCCAGTTGCCCGGGCCGTACCGGGAGGTGATGGCCCGGATGGACGCGGCCGGGCTGAGCGCGGTCGACGCCGAACGCGAATTGCTCGGGGCGACCCACGCCGAGGTCGGGGCCTACCTGCTCGGGCTGTGGGGCCTGCCGGACCCGCTGGTCGAGGCGGTGGCCTGGCACCACACGCCGTCCAAATGCCCCGGCCGGGCGTTCACCCCGCTCACCGCGGTCCACGCGGCCGACGCCCTGGCCCACAGCGGCGAGCAGGTCCCGGACCTGGTCTACCTGACCCGGCTCGGGCTGGAGCGGCGGCTGCCGGCCTGGGCCGGGCTGGCCGAATCGACCCGGGTTGCCGCGGCGGTGGGGGTGTAGGGCGGCGAACGGCCGGCGTGAGCCGGCCGGTGGACCCGTACCGGCAAGATGCCGTTACCACAATCAGGTCTGTGGCACCGGCATCTTGCCGGTGCTGGGGTTCGGCCCGTTCACCCGGTACAGGAAGGCCAGCACCGCGGCGACGGCCCGGTAGACCTCGGGCGGGATTTCCTGGTCGATGTTGAGCCGGCTCAGCACGGCCACCAGGGTCGGGTCCTCCCGGACGGGAACATCGTTCTTGCGTGCCAGCTTGAGGATTTGCTCGGCGGCCGGCCCCTTCCCCTTGGCCACCACCTTCGGGGCGTCGTCCCGGGCCGGGTCGTACCGCAGGGCCACCGCCCGCTTCGGCTGCCTGGCCACGGCCTACGCCCTCACGTCCAGGACCGACCCGTCGGCCGGGCGGCCGGCGGCCATCGCCGCGG
>JAIEQN010000725.1 GCA_019747685.1 Gemmataceae bacterium | reverse complement strand
CCGCAACAGCTAGCTTGGAAGGCTAGCGCTCTACCGTTGAGCTACACCCGCGTTCGGGAAGTTTCGAGTTTCGAGTTTAAGGTTTCGAGTTACCCGGTCTGCCTCGCGGCTCGACTCGAAACTTCAAACTCGAAACTCGAAACTGTGAGTGGGTAGGGAGGGATTCGAACCCCCGAACTCCGAAGAGGCCAGATTTACAGTCTGGTGCAATTGACCGCTCTGCCACCTACCCGCGGGCCGGGGCATCGCCCGGCGTGTGCCCCGGTCAACCCTTGTTATAGCAATCGCGGTCGTGGGCGGTAAGCTCGCGGAGGGATTCGAACCCACGACCCGCGCTTTACAAAAGCGCCGCTCTACCAACTGAGCTACGCGAGCGCCGGTCCGCCGGCGGGGAATTCACCCTAGCCCCCCCGCCCGGCCGGTTCAAGGCGAATGTCCGGCCCCTCACCACCGGACGCGGCCCGGTCCGCGGAGGTTCACGGCCCCGCCGGGAACAGCCGCCGGGCCTGGGCCTCGACCGCCGGCGTCCACGGGTAGATGACCGGCCGCCCGGCGGTGGACGGGTCGTACCCCGGCGACCGCTGCCGGCCGACCACCGCGTACCCGTCGCCGCCCCGGTCCTTCGCCAACAGCAGCAGGTATTCGCCGTCCACGGTGTACCCGTCGGCCGCCGGCAGGTTGACCACCTCCACCACCGCCCCGGCCGCCGGGCGGTCCGCCAACAGGTTCTTCTTCACCTCGACCTTGGTGACCGGCCGGCCCTCGGCGTCGGACGCCACCGCCGCCACGACCGGGTGGGTCGCGGCCGCGGCCGCCGCCCGGGACACCACCGGCCCCCGGTTCTTGCTCAGGGCGGCGTACCCGAGCCACCCCATCCACCCGAGAAACAGGGCGGCAACGACCGCCAGCCGGACCCGCCGGCTCGTCACGACGCCGAGCGCCAACGCCCACCACGGGTCCCGGGGGCGGTCGGTCATCGCTTCCCCCGCCGGGCCGGCTCCCCGAGGGTCAGCTCGAACCCCTCGGCCAGGGCCTTGTTCAGGTCCAGGGCGTCGCGGAAGTCGGCCGGGTCGTCGTCGTCCGACTTGCTCAGCCGGCGGGCGGCGATCAGCCGGAACACCAGCTCGCCGAAGTCGTCCGAGGTCCGCACCCCCCACCGGCGGAAGACCACCGGGGCCATCAGCCCGAACTCCCGGACGGCCAGCTCGCACGCCCCGCGGAGCAGCTCCCCGCCGCTGACGTGCCGGTCCTCGTCCTCGGCGGCCCCGGCCGCCGACCGGCCGAGCCGGTCCTGCGTGTGCGTCACGGCCTCGCACACGAACTCGTAGGCCTCGTAGGCGTACCGCGGGTCGTCCCGCACCAGCTTCAGGATCGTCGGGTCCATGTCACCTCTGACTCGGCGAGCGGGGGGCGTCAGCCCCCTGATTGCCAGACCGATCAAGGGGCTGACGCCCCCCGCTCGCCTTGTTCTACAACCGGGTCAGCACGTCGGCGGCCGGGACCGGCAGCCGGCGGCCGTCCTCGAACTCGACCAGCAGCCGCCGGGCCAGGATTTCCTGGTGTAGCACCCGCCCCTGCCCCTTGGCCGTCAGCACCCGGCTCCCGACCGGCGGCAGTTCCCGGACGAACTCCTCGTACACGTCCTGCTCGAACCGCAGGCAGCACTTCAGCCGGCCGCACCGCCCGGAGATCTTCGCCGGGTCGAGCGTACTCTTTTGCAGCTTGGCCATCCGCATGCTGACCGGCGGCATGACGGCCATGTGGGTGTTGCAGCAGACCGGCTTGCCGCAGTCCCCGTAGTCGGCCTTCAGCTTGGCTTCGTCCCGCACCCCGATCTGCCGCAGCTCGATCCGGGTGTGGAACTCCCGGGCCATGCTCCGGACCAGCTCCCGGAAGTCGACCCGGTGCTCGGCCAGGAAGTAGAAGACGACCCGCTCGCCCCCGAACAGGTGCTCGACCTCGACCAACTGCATGGGCAGGCGGTGGGCGGCGATCAGCTTCTCCCCGGCCGCGAACTGTCGCCTCTCGACCTCCTTGAGGTGGGCGATCTTCAGATGGTCCTCCGGCGCGGCGACCCGCAGGAGCTCGCCCCCCGTCGGGTCCGGGAGGGCAGCCAGGGCCGGCGGCGTGACCGGGCACAGGACCTCGCCGACCTCCTGCCCGCGGTCGGTCCGGACGATGGCGGTGTCGCCCCGGCGGGCCGACCCGCCGGGCTGGGTGGTGAACGCGCCGAGGAACCGCATCGCCCCGTGGCGGACGATGTACGTCTGGGTCGGCGGAACGGCGGGCGGGGGCGGGGCCATCGGGGAACCTTCAGGCCGGGACATCCTTCTGGCGGCGGGCGTCGTTCTGCAGCATCCACCAGCCGGCTACCACCTCGGCCGCGTCCGGCGGGTCCCGGTGATAGATCATCTCGTTCCCGTGCCGGACGGCGTCCTCGCGGTAGCCGGCGACGGCCGCGTCCGCGTCGGCCGGGGAGAACCGGTCGCGGGTCCGCAGCAGCTTATGGACTTTGTCCCAGAACTCGGCGACCAGGTGGCCGGGCAACATGGACTCGCCCCCCGTTTGTGTTACGAACTCCCACCGGTAGGTATCCGGGTCGCCTTGGCCATCCAGCCCGCGTCCCTTCCCGGCCCGGATCAGCCGCTCCAGCAGTCCGACCCCCCTGGCATGGAAGCTGAACTGGTCGTAATCGGCCATGGCGACCCGCTGCTGCCAGAACGCCGCCACCGGGCCGCACACGAGGTCGTACCAGCCGATCGGCCGGCGCCCCTGGTCGCGGACATCCTCCGGGGTACTCTGCCGGCAGTGTTGGACGAGACTCCAGTAGTCTTCGTCGGCGAACCCGCCGCGGACGAAGGCCAGCGTCGAGAGCCCGTCCAGCCCGTCGTCCTGCGGCGACCGCCGAGGTCGGCGGGTGTATCTTCGCACGCGGAAGCGGAGGACAACAGGCCGATTCTCGGTCCGCCCCGGGTTGTGCCGGGCCCATCGCGTGTACTGGTCCCATGCCCAATTCCGGGCTTGCCGTTCGAGGGTGGTCGTGTAAAAGCCGCGGCCGAAGTCGGTGTCCGGGGCGCACCGGGATAGGTCGATACCCCGGGCCTCGATGCTGTCCTTCGCGGCCAGCGTGCAACCGTGGTACAGCAAGACGAACTCGCTCCGCTCGCCCTCCCACGGCGGGGCCGGGTTGAGGAGCGGGACCGGTTCGGCCGGCGCGCGACGCCTCGGCCGGCTCACAGGTGCAGCTCCACCACGTCCTTGTCATGCAGCACATGGTCCCGGCCGACCGTTTGGCCGTCGAACGCCCCCGTCCCCCACACCCGGGCCGACTTCACCCCCTCCTCGAAGTCCTTGTGGACCCGGCCGGCTAACTCCGCCACCGTGCCCCCGATCGGGCAGGTGAACGGACTGGTCATGTCGGCCGGCTTGCCCGGCTGCTTGGTGTACACCCGCATGACCCCGAGGAGGTCGTAGATCGCTTTTCGCACCTCCTCCAGCCCGCCCCCCTGCTCTGCCGACACGACCACCGACGGGTATCGGTCGGCGAACGCCTCCCCGGCCAACTCCCGCCGGATGTCGGCGGCCTCGTCGTCGGCCTTGGTCATCACCAGCAGCGTCTTCAGGTGGTACGTCGTCGGGTCGTCTCCTGCCGCCGCATCCCGCACCAGCTCCCGGCGGGCCTGCTTCAGCCGGTCCAACACGGCTTGCGTGGCGGCCGGGCCGTCGTCGTCCGCGAGGTCGAGGAAGAGCAACGCCGCGTCGGCCGCCCGGGTGATGTCGGTGACGAAGTGCTCGTAGTGGTCGGCCGTGACCGGCGGCAGGTCCACCAGTTGCACCCGCACGTCCTCGTAGTCCATCATCCCGGGGACCGGCTCGCGGGTGGTGAACGGGTACGGGGCGACCGTAGGGGTGGCCTTGGTCAGCTTCGTCAAGAGCCGCGACTTGCCGGCGTTCGGCGGGCCGAGGAAGACCACCTGCCCGGCCCCCTGCTTGGGGACCTTGTGCGACCCGGGGGCGGCCTTCTTCGGCCCGAGCTTGGCCTGCTCGACCTCGTCGGACAGCTCGCTGATCCGGGTCTTCAGGTCGGCCTGGACCTTCTCGCTGGCCTTGTGCTTGGGCAGGATCACCCACATCTCGCGGAGGGCCGCGAGCTTCTCCTCGGGGGTCTTCCCCTTCTTGTACCGGGCCTCGGCGTCGTGGTACTGCGGGGGGAGGTTGACGGCCATCGGCGTGGTCCCGGCGGGTCTACCAAACAGGGGGCTGACGCCCCCCGCTCGCCGAGATTGTACCGAACCGCTCCCGCAAGAGGCCGGCACCATCGGCCGGCAGGCGGTGGTTCTCGCCGAGGGTCAACCGCCGCAGCCGGAGGTGCTTCGAGTCGGCCAGGGCGACCGCCCCGGCGAAGCCGATCGGCGTACCGACGAGGTCGAGCTCGTCCAGCCCGGCGAGGGCGGGTGACGCAGCGACGGCCTTCGCCCCGGCGTCGCCGACGCGGTTCCAGGCCAGCGACAGCGACCGCAGCCCACCGGCCGCCGCGGACCGGGCCAGGGCCACCGCCCCGGCGTCGGTGAGTCCACAGTTCGACAGGTCGAGCCGGGACAGGGCGGGGAACCGGCCGTCCAGGACCGCGGCCGCCCCGCCGTCGCCGAGCGGGTTGGCCGGCAGGTCGAGGGCTTCGACGGCCGCCAAACTGGGCACCTCTGCGAGCCGGTTCCCGGCCAGGCCGAGGGTTCGCAGGGCCGCCGGCTCGGCCCGGGTCAGCCCGGCGACGACCTCGCCACCGAGGTCGTTGAACCCGAGGTCGAGGGCGTGCAGATCGGGAAGTGGCCGGGCGTCGGGCGCGGCCGCCGGACCGATCCGATTCCGCCGCAGATCAACCGATGTCGCCACGTCGAGCAGCCCCGCGGCCGCCGGGCCGAGGCCGCATCCGACCGCCCGGACGGCGTCGAGCCGTCGGACGACGGCCCGGCGGATGGCGTCGACCCCGCCCGGGCCGAGCGGGTTGCCGGAAACGTCGAGCGTCGTCAGCCCCGGCGGCAAGCCCGCGAGGTCGTCGGCCCCGAGCTGGTCGTCGGCCAGTTCCAACACCCGCAACCGCCCGAACCACGGGGCCGCCCGGAGGGCGGCCATGCCGTCCGGCCCGAGTACGTTCCCGGAGAGGTTCAGTTCTTCGAGGGTGTCGAGATGGGGCGACACGGCCAGTCCCCGGACCCCGGCCGGGCCGATCCGGTTGCCGGACAGGTCGAGCCGGCGGAGTCGTGCGAGGTGAGGGCACCGGGCCAACTCGCCGACGAACGGCTGCACCGCCACCAGACGGACCGAGTCGGAGCCGTCGTGGTGGCCGGCCAGGAACGCCCGCCCCGTGAGGTCGGCGGACGGCGGGGGTCGGTCGGCGAACAGGTCCGGGTCGTGCATGTCCCGGACCCGCGGCGCCCGGTACGACGGCGACCACGCCATCCGGGTCAACTCGTCCGGCCGGAACGGTCCGACGCGGGGTTTGGCCGGGCGGGCGGCGGGCATACAACCTCTCTCAGGTCGGGGACGCGGGGCCGCCACGTTACCGGCCGCCGCCCGCCCCCGTCAACCGCGAGCCGCCATGACCGCCCTGTTTGACCAGATTGAGGAAGCGGCCGCCGCCGTCCGGGCGAGGTGGGCGACCCGGCCGGCCGTCGGCATCATCCTCGGCACCGGCCTCGGCGGGCTGACCGAGGACATCCAGGACGCTACCGCCATCCCCTACGAGGCCGTCCCCCACATGCCCCGCAGCACGACCCCCTCCCACAAGGGGCAGTTCGTCTGCGGCACCCTCGGGGGCAAGCCGGTGGCGGCGATGGAGGGCCGGTTCCACTTCTACGAGGGGTACAGCCTCCAGCAGGTGACGTTCCCGGTCCGGGTGATGAAGGCCCTGGGGTGCGAGGTCCTGATCGTCAGCAACGCCTGCGGGGGGATGAACCCGCAGTGGGGCAAGGGCGACCTGATGCTGATCGAGGACCACATCAACCTGATCGGCGACAACCCGCTGATCGGCCCGAACGACGACCGGCTCGGGGACCGGTTCCCGGACATGTGCCACGCCTACGACCGGGAACTGCTGAAGCTGGCCCGGCGGGTGGCCCTGGAGAAGCAGGTCGTCTGCCACCAGGGGGTGTTCGTGGCAGTGGCCGGGCCGAACCTGGAGACCCGGGCCGAGTACCGCTTCCTCCGGGCCATCGGGGCCGACGTGGTCGGCATGTCCACCGTCCCGGAAGTCATCGTCGCCGTTCACGCCAAGATGCGGGTGCTGGGCATTTCGGTGATTACCGACGTGTGCCTGCCGGACGCCCTGGAGCCGGTCAGCCTGCCGGAGATCATCGCCACCGCGGCCGAGGCCGAGAAGCGGCTGCGGGTGTTAGTTCGGAAGGTGGTCCAGGGCCTATAGTTGCACGCCGGCGTTGCTCGAACCAGGATTTGTTCGGCCGCAACCGGATTCGTCAGGCGCGGGGTGTGTGTCCGGGCCAGAACCATTCCGGCGACCCGCTTCCGCCGCACCGGCCGGGGTGGTACACTACTCCCACCTGCCAGACGCCCTTCCCCGCCGGGAATCGCTCCCCATGCACCGCCGCCGCTACTGCGCCTGTGTCCTGTGTGCCGTGGCCGCCGCGGTCGCGTACTTCCTGCTCTTCACCGGGATGCCGGTGGCGTCCGCGGCCGACGGGCCGGTCAGCTTCATCCGCGACGTGGCCCCGGTGTTCCAGGAGAACTGCCTGGCCTGCCACGACGGCAAGAAGAAGGCCGGGAAGTACGACATGACCACGTTCGAGCGGCTGACGGCCGGCGGGGCCAACGGCGAGCCGCTGGTGCCGGGCAAGCCGGAGGAGAGCGAGCTGCACGGGTTGATGGTCAGTACCGAGCAACGCCGGATGCCGCCCCGGGACAAGGGCGAGGCGGTGCCGAAGGACAAGGCGACGGTCGTCGCCCGGTGGATCAAGGAAGGGGCCAAGCTGGACGCCGGGATCGACCCGAAGGCGGACCTGGTGAAGGAACGGCGGGTGCGGTGGCAGCCGCCGGCCCCGCCCGAGCAGTACCGCTTCCCGGCGGTCGTCAACGCCCTGGCGTTCACGCCCGGCGGCAAACATCTCGTCGTCGGCGGGCACCACGAACTGACGGTTTGGGACGCGGCCACGGGTAAGCTGGCGAAGCGGATCCGGACCCGGGCCGAGCGGGCCTACGGGATGTTCTTCCTACCGGACGGCAAGCTGGTCGTGGCCGGCGGCCGGCCGGGTCAAGAAGGCGATGTCCGGGCCTACGACCTGACCGCGAGGGGTAAGACCGAGAACGGCGTTGAACTCCTGGACGGGGTGACCGACCCGAAGGTCCTGGTGAAGCACCTGTTGGACGTGGAGGACTCGGTGCTGTGCGTGGCGGCGTCGGCCGACGGGAAGTTGCTCGCCGCCGGCGGGTGCGACCGGGCGGTGCGGGTGTGGGACCTGTCCGGCGGCCTGGACCAGGCCAAGCTCGACCAGACGGTCGAGAACCACGCCGACTGGGTGCTGGGCGTGGCCCTGTCGGCCGACGGCAAGTTCCTGGTCACCGCCGGCCGGGACAAGACGGCGAAGGTGTGGGACCTGAAGGCCAGGGAGTCGGTCGTCACGTTCCCGGAACACCAGGCGATCGTCTACGCGGTGGCGGTCAAGCCGGACGGCAGCACCGGCTTCTCGGTCGGGGCGGACAAGCAGTTGCGGACCTGGAAGCCGGGCGGGGAGGGGAAGCAGGTGAAGAACGCCGGCGGCCACGCCGACGACGTGTTCAAGGTGGTCGCCAACCCGAAGAAGCCGCTGTTGGCGACCTCGTCGGCCGACAAGTCGGTCCGGCTGTGGGACAGCGAGTCGCTGGCCGCCGGGAAGGCGCTGGCCGGGCTGACCGACTACGCCTACGCGGTGGCGTTCAGCCCGGACGGGGAGCTGGTGGCCGGCGGGGGGTACGACGGGAACGTGGTCGTCTGGAAGGTGGCCGACGGGGCGGTGGTGAAGGCGTTTAACGCCAGCCCGGGGTACGTGTCGAAGGCGGAGCCGAAGAAGTAGGTTCCCCGATCGCCCGGTCGCGGAGGTGGGACATGCTCGCCCGGTTCGCGCTGCTCGCGGCCGCCCCGCTGCTGGTGGTCGTGCCCGCCGGGCAGGCCGCCCCGCCCACCGCGGCCGCCGAAGTCCCGCCGGCGGTCGTCATCGCCGGCACCCCGAAGGAGCGGGGGGCCGCCTACGGCAAACAGTTCCACGAGGGCATCCGCAAGTTCCTCGACCAGGAAATCTACGGGGCGTTCATCCAGAAGCCGTCCCCGAAGCCGGAGATGCTGCGGTACGCGGCGGCCTGCGGCGAGGTCATCGCCAAGGAGTGTCCGGAGATTCACCAGGAGTTGCTCGGCGTCGCCGAGGGGTCCGGCCTGACGCCCGACGAGGTCGTCCTCATCACCCTGCACGAGGAGCTGTACCACCGCGGGGTGCTGCCGAAGGTGCCGCACTGCACGGCGGTGGCGGTCGGCCCGCCGGACACGGCCGACGGCAAGACCTACGTCGGCCAGACGTGGGACTGGATGGAGACGGTGGCCGGGTGGTCGTCGGTGGTCGAGTGGCGGCGGACCGAAGGCCCGAGTCTGCTGGCCTACGGCTTCCCCGGGCTGCCGGTCGGGGCCGGGGTCAACGCGAACGGCATCGCCCTGTGCTGGACCAGCGCCGACCTCGGGGCCGAGAAGCTCGGCGTGCGGGTCGGGCTGCCGAGCTACGTCCTCCTCACCCACCTGCTCTACCAGAAGGACCTGGACGCCGTTGAAGCTGCGGCCAAGCGAGATCAACACGCCGGCTGGTTCACGTTCGTCCTTGCGGACGGTGCGGGGAACCTGCTGAACGTCGAGGGGTCGCCGAAAGGCGTGGTTGTCGAGCGGGCGAAGGGGCACATGGCCCGGGTGAGCTACGGCAGCCGGGCGATGACGCAGACGCCGGACGGCCAGCCGGTGAAGTTCCAGGCCCGCTGCCAGAAAATGTACGACCTGCTACGGGGGTCGGCGGGGAAGGCCGACCTGCGGACCCTGCAAGGCTTCTTCGCGGACCCGAAGTGCGAAATCTCGGTCGGCAAGGCGACCATCGACATGATGGTCTTCGACTGCACCGACAGGACGGCGTACCTCAGCCGCGGGCCGAGCTACAAGACGGACTGGAAGGTGTTCCGGTTTGGCGCGGGGCGCTGACCGACTCGGGGCGGGGCACGCCGCGGCTGAGGACGACCGGATGACGACGACGCCGGGGTCGATCGACCCGCACGCCCGCCCGAAGCTCCGGCAGCGCCTCGCCGCCCGGCGGACGGCCGACGGGCTGCTCCTCCACGACCCGTACCGGCTCGGCCAGCCGGTCCACCTGACCGCCCTCGGGGCCGAGATCGCCGGCCGGCTCGACGGCACCCGCACCCTCCGGGACGTGCAGACCGAGTTGCTGCGGCTGACCCGCGGGCAGATGGTCCCGGTCGAGGCCGTCGCGGAACTCGTCGCCAGCCTAGACGACGCCCTGTTGCTCGACTCGCCGCGGCTGGCCGACCGCCTGGCCGGCCCGGTGCGGCCGCCGGCGTGCATCGGCACCTACAGCGGCGACCCGGCCGAACTCCGCGGGCAACTGACCGAGTTGTTCACCGCCCCCGGCGGGCCGGGGCTGCCGGGCGACCCGCGGCCGTCGCCGCACGGCCGGCTCCGGGCCGCCCTCCTACCGCACATGGACTACGCCCGGGGGAACGTCACCTACGGCCACGGGTTCAAGGAGCTGGTCGAGACGACCGACGCGACGGTCTTCGTCGTCGTGGCCACGTCGCACTACTCGCCGCACCGGTTCACCCTCACCCGCCAGCACTTCGACACGCCCCTCGGGCGTGTCGAAGCGGACCGGGACTACGTCAGCCGGCTGGAACGGGAGTACGGCCCCGGGCTGTTCGACGACCCCCTGGCCCACCACCCGGAACATGCGATCGAACTCGAAATCGTTCTCCTCCAGTTCCTCCTCGGCGGCCGCCGGCCGTTCAAGATCGTGCCGCTGTTGGTCGGGTCGTTCGGCGACCACGTCGAGGAGGGCGGATCGCCGGCCGACGCCCCGGCCGTCGGCCGGATGGTCGCGGCCCTGCGGGCGGCCGAGGCCGCCTGCCCCGACCCGGTCTGTTACCTCATCAGCGGCGACCTGGCCCACATCGGCCCGAAGTTCGGCGACAAGCAGCGCGCCGCCGGAGACTGGCTGGCCGACAGCCGGCGGCGGGACGAGGCCATCCTCAAGCAAATTGAGGCCGCCGACCCGGCCGGTTACTTCGGGGCGATCGCGGCCGAGGAGGACCGCCGCCGCATCTGCGGGCTGCCGCCGACCTGGCTGACGCTGGCGGCCGTCCGACCGCGGGTCGGTCGGGTGCTGCACTACCAGCAGTACGTCCACCCGAAGGGGCACGAGAGCGTCAGCTTCGCGGCCGCCGGGTTCTACGCCTGATGGCCGTCACCGAACCGGAACTTCATGCGGCCCATGCCGCCTTCCGCCGGGAGGGTCGGCCAGGAGTAGTCCACACCGGCCGCTACCGGCTCCGCTACTCGGCCTGGGGCGACGGCCCGCCGGTGGTGTTCGTTCACGGGATGGCCGGGGCCGCCGATCAGTTCGTGATGGTCCGGCACCGGCTGGCGGGCCGGTTCACCACCGTCGCCTACGAATTGCCCGACGGCCGGACCGACGGCTCGGCCCTGGGCCGGTATACCCTCCGTGATTACGCCGCCGACCTGATCGCCCTGCTCGACCACCTCGGGCATCGCCGGGTCATCGTCCTCGGCTCGTCGTTCGGTTCGCTCGCCACCTTGTCCGCCGTGGCCGCTTACCCCGACCGGTTTTCCGCGGCCGTACTCCAGGGCGGCTTCGCCCGCCGGCCGCTGGCCGGGCCGGAACTCTGGGCCGCCAAGCTCGGCCGGTTCTTGCATGGCTACTTCGGCGACTGGCCGGCCATCTACCGCGCCATCTCGGCCGGCGGCAACCCGGCGCTCGTGCGGTCCGTGCCGCCGGCCGTGTGGGCGTTCTTCCTCCGGTCGGGCGGCAAGACGGCCTGCCGGGCCGCCGCCCTCCGCGGGCTGACGCTCGCGCGGGCCGACCTCCGGCCGCTCCTGCCGGCCGTCCGCACGCCCCTGCTCCTGGTCGGCGGCGACCGGGACGAACTCGTCCCCCGGTGGTGTGAGGCCGAGGTCGAGGCGGGGGTGTCCGGTGCCCGCCGGGTCGAGATCGCCGGGTGCGGGCACTACCCGCAGTTCACCCACCCCGGGCCGATGGCCGAGGCGATCGGGTCGTTCCTCGCCGAAGCCGATCGCCCCTTGAATCCGGGCCGGGACGGGCCATAATGCCAACACGTCGCCGGGGTGGCGGAATTGGCAGACGCACCAGCTTGAGGGGCTGGCGGGAGCAATCCCGTGCAGGTTCAAGTCCTGTCCCCGGCACTGTTCTCCTGAGAAGGCCCGCGGCCCCCTCCGCGGGCCTTCTCCCGTTCGGGGGCGTACCGAGGGCGTCCGGTGGCCGTGAAGGACCCGCTCGACCCGCGGCGGTGTGCCGAACTCCTGCGGGCCCTGGCCGCCCCGGAGCGGCTGCGGATCGTGCGGTTTTTGGCCGACGGGTCGCACAACGTCGGAGAGATCGCGGCCATGCTCGGGGTGCTGGCGGTCAACGTCTCGCACCACCTCACGGTCTTGAAGTCGTCCGGGCTAATCGCCGGCAAGAAGAAGGGCCGGTTCGTCTGGTACGCCCTACGGCCGGGGGTGCTTGAGGACGCGGTCGAGGCCGGGGTGCCGCGGGACGCGCTGAACCTCGGATGCTGCCGGCTCGAGCTACCGCTGGGCGGCTGCCGGGCGAAGGACGACTCGTAGGGCCGGCTGTGCCGGCCGCAGGACGGCTGGCACAGCCGGCCCTACGAGCAGACGCCCCGCAATTCGGCCAGCGCCGCCCCGATGTCGGGCGACCGCATCAGCGACTCACCGACCAGCACCGCCCGGACGCCGGCCGCCCCGACCCTGACCAAGTCGGCGTGGGTCTTGATGCCACTCTCGCTCACGACGACCCGATCGGCCGGGATGTGCGGGAGCAGGTCGAGGGTGTGGCCCAGTCTGGTGGTGAACGTCCGCAGGTCGCGGTTGTTGATGCCGATGACCGTGGCCCCGCAGCCGAGGACCCGGGGCAGCTCCTCGGCGTCGTGCAGCTCGACCAGCGTGTGCAGCCCGAGGGCGGTCGCCTCACGCTGTAGCGCGGCCAGCCGCTCGCCAGGGAGGCATTCGGCGATGAGCAACACCGCATCGGCCCCGGCCGCCCGGGCTTCGAGCAACTGGTAGCGGTCGAGGACGAAGTCCTTCCGCAGCACCGGCATCCCGACAGCCAGCTTCACCGCAGTCAGGTACTCCAGACTCCCCTGGAAAAACCCTACGTCGGTGAGGACACTGATCGCGGCCGCCCCGTGCCGCTCGTAGGTCCGGGCGATGACCACCGGGTCGAAGTCGGGGCGGATCACCCCGGCCGACGGCGACGCCTTCTTGACCTCGGCGATCACCCGGACCTCGCCCGGCCGGTTGACGGCCGCCGTGAAGTCCCGAGCCGGCGGCAGGTCGGCGGCACGGCGTTCCAGCTCGCGGTCGGGCAGCCGCTGCCGGGCGGCGGCGACCTCCCGCCGCTTGGTGGCCATGATCTCGTCGAGGATGGTTGGCATCGGGCGTCCCGCGTGTGCGGCCGGTGGTCCGGGGATAGTCTAAGCCGGCGGGGCGGACCGCAAAGTTGACGCCGGGCAAAGGAATAGATGGACGAGCTGCTGAGGATGGCCGGGTGCGGGCTGAGGGTGGCCACCGTGGCCTTACCGGTCGGGCTGGCGGCGTGGCTCACCGCGCGGCGGCTCCGGACGCCCGTGTTTCCGCGTCCGACGCCGGACCAAGCCCGCTGGAACGGGTTCGAGGTACTGGCGGCCTTCGTCCTCGTCCAGCTCGTGACCCCGGCGCTGGTCCTGGCCCTCATCGCCCCGGTCACCCGCTTCATCCCGCTCGACCAGTCGCCGCCGGCCACCACCCTCCGCACCCTCTGGGTCGGCGTCCTCGCCTTCCCGGCCCAGTTAGGGCTGTTGTACATGGTCGCGGAGGTCGCCGGTCGTGGCCGCCGGCCGGCCGCCGGCGCGCGGGTCGCCCCGGCCCGGGTTGCGGCCGGGGTGCTGGGCTGGGCGGCCCTGACCCCGGCCGTCCTCGGTCTGCACGTCGGGCTCGGCTGGCTGTTCCGAGAGATGGGCTGGGCGACCGGGGAACACCCGCTCGCCCGGTTCGGGGCCGGGACCGACCTCCAGCGGGCGTTGCTCGTGGCCCAGGCGGGGGTGACTGCCCCGGTCGTCGAGGAGCTGCTGTTCCGCGGCGTCTTGCTCGGCTGGCTTGTCGGCGGCCGGCCGCTCGTTCGGCCCGCCCCGGGCCGCCGGCCGGCGGCCGAC
>JAIEQN010000381.1 GCA_019747685.1 Gemmataceae bacterium | reverse complement strand
GAGCGTGAGCGCGGGGAGGCCCCGACTCCCCTCGCTCACGCTCGGGGCTCGCCCGGAAGTACCGGGGGGCTCACGCCCCCCGCTCGCCGAGGCAAGCCCCCCGCTCGCCTGCCGCCCCAGCTTCGCCTCGTAATGCAGCCCGCCGTTCTCGACCAGGTTCCGGAGTTGGGTCGCATCCGGCGGGCCGGCTTCGGGCAGGAACCCCCGGATGGCCTGCCGGACCGCCGTGGCGGCCGGTTCGAGTGGCCCCGGCGGCAACGCGGCGAGTTCGCCCAGGACGGCGCGAACCGTCGGGCCGAGGTCCAGCGGGGCCGCGGATCGCAGCACCGCCGCGGCCACCGCCGCCGGCAGGTCGGGGGATTCGGCCGGGCGGGTCAGGACCAGACCGGCCGGCGTCCGCTCGACCTGGAGGACGTACCGGCCGCCGGGCGTCAGCGGCTCGGCCGAGGTGGCGACCTCGGCCCGGCCGTCGATCGCCGCCCGGACCCGGCCGTCCGGCTCGGCCGCGAGGACATCGACCACCGCCAGCGCGACCGGAACGACCGTATCGGCGGAGGGGGTAACAGTCCCGGCGGTCGGAACGACGGCCTCGACGGCGGCCCGGAGGGCGGTCGTCGCCAACTGGGCCAAGTTGGGGGCCGCGGGTTCCGCCGGCGTCACCTGCATATCGCCTACTTTAGCACATCTGTCCCATCCGCCGCGGAACCCGCCGGCCAGCCCGGTATAATCATCAGGTCCGATGCGACCCGTAAAGATTTCCTGGATTCACGCCGATACTGAGACCATGAACCCGACCGGCTTCGGCATCGACACGCTCTCCGGGCTGCTGTCCGCGACCGGCCTGCGGCACCGGGTCATCGCCCAGAACGTGGCCAACGTGAACACCCCCGGCTACCGCCGGCTGGAGGTCACATTCGGCGGCGAGCTGGCCCGGGCGACCGGCGCCGCCCCGACACCGAAGGTCGTGTACGGCGACGGGCCGGCCCGGGTGGACGGGAACACGGTGGACATCGACCGGGAGATGAACGACCTGGCCAAGAACGCCCTGCTCTACCAGGCCGCCGCCCAGATCGTCACCAGCCGGCTGGCGTCCCTGCGGTCGGCCGTGAGCGGGCGGTAGTTAGACAGCACGGGCCGGGAGGCCTGTGCCACCAGAAAACAGGGCTTGGTGGCCCAGGCCTCCCGGCCCGTGCGGGGAACTCCCGATGCCGTTCAACGGCCTGTTCGCCGGCTACGACATCAGCGGGTCCGGGATGTCGGCCGAGCGGTTCCGGATGGAGGTGATCGCCAACAACCTGGCGAACGCCCACTCCACCCGGTCGGCCGACGGCGGCCCGTTCCGCCGGCAGGACGTGGTCTTCGCCGAGGTGTTGGGCGACGCCGCCCGGCCGGGCCGGCTGCCCGACCTGGGCGGGGTCCGGGTCGTCGAGGTGGTCAACGACCCGTCGCCGTTCATCCGGGTCTACCAGCCCGGCCACCCGGACGCCGACGCCGAGGGCTACGTGTCCATGCCGAACGTGCAGTTGCCGATCGAGATGGTCAACCTGGTGACCGCCGCCCGGGCCTACGAGGCGAACCTGAAGGCCGCCCAGACGTTTCGCCAGATGAACGAGCAGGCCCTCGGCCTGCTCCGGGGGTAGCGACCGATGCCGATCGACCCGATCACCTCCCTCGGCTCGCTGACCCGGCTCCGGCCGCTGGCCGACGCCCCGCCGGCGTCGGCCGCCCCGGCGGCCGGGTTCGCCGCCGTCCTGAACGGGCTACTCGGGGAGAACACCCGGGCGAACGCGACCGCCGACGCGGCGGTCGCCGGGCTGGCCGACGGGTCCGCCCAGGACCTGCACACCGTCACCCTGGCCGTCGCCCAGGCCGACCTGTCGTTCCGCCTCATCCTGGAGCTGCGGAACCGGCTGGCCGAGGCCTTCCAGGAAGTCACCCGGATGCAGGTGTAGCGGGAGAACTCCTCCCCCGGCCCCTCCCCTAGGAAGGGAGGGGAGAATACCCGCCGGCCTCTTTCCCCCCTCCCTTCCTAGGGGAGGGGCCGGGGGAGGGGTCGGCTTCTGGCCCGGTGACGCATGGACGCCCTCCGCCGCTTCGCCAACCAGCTCCGCGACTACTGGAACGGCCTCGGGCCGGCCCGCCGGGCCGCCCTGGCGGCCGTCGCGGTCGGCATCGCCGTCGCCCTGGCGGCCGTCATCTACCTCGCCCCGGGCCAGACCTACCGGCCGCTGTTCACCGGCCTCGACCCGGCCGACGCCGGGGCCATGCGGACCACCCTGACCGGCCAGAACATCCCCGTCCGGGTGTCGGCCGACGGGTCCACCGTCGAGGTCCCTGAGGACCGGCTGGCCGACGCCCGGGTGGCCCTGGCCGGGGCCGGGCTGCCCGCGGGGGCCGGCAAGGGGTACGAGCTGTTCGACGAAACCTCGCTGACCACCACCCCGTTCGTCCAAACCGTGAACTACCAGCGGGCGTTGCAGGCCGAGCTGGCCCGGTCGATCCAGAAGCTCGAACCGGTCAAATCGGCCCGGGTGCTGATCGCCCGGCCGGAGCCGACCCCGTTCGTCCGCGACCAGCGGCCGCCGACGGCCAGCGTGGTGATCCAGCTCAAGCCCGGGGCGGCCCTGAGCCGGGCCACGGCCGCCGGCATCACGTCGCTGGTCGCCCGCAGCGTCGAGGGGCTGAAGCCGGAGAACGTCACCGTCGTGGACTCCTCCGGGCGGATGCTGTCCGACCCGCACGCCGGCGACCGCGACTCGCTGCCGGCCCCGCAGTTGGAGTACCGGCGGGAGCTGGAGACGTACCTGAGTACGAAGGCCGAGGAGCTGCTGGCCCAGCACCTCGGGGCCGGCCGGGCGGTCGTCCGGGTCAGCGCCGATGTCAACTTCCAGCAGATGAAGGAGCGGAAGCGGACCGTCTACCCGGACGAGAAGCTGGTCGTGGCCGAGCGGACGACGAGCGTGAAGGGGAGTTCGGCCGGCGGGGGCGGGGGCGTCGTCGGGGCGGTCAGCAACGTGGCCCGGGCCAGCGCCCCGCTCGGCGGCGGTGGCGGCCGGTCGTCGAGCGGCGGCTCGTCCTCCGAGGAGGTCATCCAGACCGACTACGCCTACAGCGAGTCCGTCCGGGATCTGGAGGACCGGATGGGCGGCGTCACCCGGCTGACGATCGCGGCCCTGGTCGACCTGTCGGGACAAGAAGGATCGGCCGTCCTGAGTGCCGACGACGCCCAGGACCTCATCAAGCAGGCGGTCGGGTTCCGGCAGGGGCGGGACGACGTAAAGGTGACCAACGTCCGTCTGCCGAGCCTGGTGGGGCCGGCGGAGCCGGACCAGGAGGCGGTGCGGGTCCAACGGCTTCAGGGGTACGTCGCCCTGGCCCGGAATGTCCTGCTGGCGGTGGCCATCGTCCTGGCCCTGGCGGTGGTGCCGCTCTTGCTCCTGCGGCGTCGGCGGAAGACCGCGGCCCAGGTCGAGGCGGAGCGGGCCAGGGAGGCCGCCGCAGTCGAGACGGCCCGGGCCGAGGGCCGGCGGCAGGCCGACCTGAACCGGCTGGCGGAACTCGCCCGGACCGACCCGGACCGGGCGGCGGACGTGTTCAAGCTACTGGTCGGGTAGGCAATCCCCTGGGAGCGCGGGCCTCCGGCCCGCCCCACATAGGATGACGACGAGCGGGCCGGAGGCCCGCGCTCCAGGACGAGGCGAACCAGCGATGGCGGACGGGGCGGGGGACGATACGGCGCTGACGCTCCTCCGGGCCTTGCCCGCGGAGGCGGCCGAGGCCATCCTCGGGCGGCTCCCGGCCGACGCCGCCGGGCGGCTCCGCGACCGCCTCCGGGACGCCAATACACCGCCGCCGGCCGGCCCGGAACTCGACGCCGCCCTGGCCCAGTTCTTCGACCTCCAGCGGATCGCCGAACGCCCGACCCCACCAACCCCGGCCGAGGAAGCCGCCCCGCCGGCCAACCCGATCGACGAGGTCCGCGGCCTGCCGCCGGACCGGCTCGCCCGGGCGTTGGACGGCGAACAGCCCGGGGCCGTCGCCCTGGTCCTGTCGTGCCTCGACCCGGCCGCCGCCGGGCAGGTCGTCCGCCGGCTACCGGCCGACAAGCGGGCCGACATCGCCCTGCGGGTGACCAAGCTCGGCAGCCGCAACCCGGACCTGCTCGGGCCGCTAGCCAAAGCCGTCGCCGAGAAGGCCCGGCGGCTGGCCGAGGCCCCGCCCGAGCCGAGCTACGACGAACTCGTCACCAACCTGGCCGACATGCTCCGGGCGTTGCCCCGGCTCGAACGCGGCCCGGTGATCGAGAAGATCGAGGCGTCCGACCCGACCCTGGCCGCGAAGGTTCTCGAAAAGCTCTACCGGATCGACGACCTCGTCCGCATCCCGGACCGGCAACTGCAAGGACTGCTGGCCGAGCTGGACGTGAAGACGATCGCCATCGCGCTGAAGAACACCGACCCGGCCGTCCGGGGCAAGGTGACGGCCAACATGTCGAGCCGGGCCCGGGCCGTGCTGGACGAGGAGAGCGAGCTGCTCGGCGAGGTGCCGGCGAGCCGGATCAAGGAGGCCCAGCAGACCGTCCTCGTCCTCGTCCGCAAGGGCGAGGAGGAAGGGAAAATCACCATCGAGGAGTGACCGGCACACAGGCCGGGAGGCCTGTGCCACCAAGAAGCTTGTTCGGTGGCACAGGCCTCCCGGCCTGTGTCCGGCTGGCGGCTGAGAGTTGATGCCCGGGCAGGAACGGCCGGGGGCGGTGGTACGGGAAAAACGGGGACGGACCCCACACCCGGCCCGAACGTGTCCCATCCTCCGGGTATACGCTCCCGCCTCAACCGTGCCCCCCGGCGGACCCGCCCGCCGCACTGCCCACGGACCACGAGAGGCCAGGACCCCGCATGCCCGCCGCCCCGGCCACCCCCCGCACCGACCGCCCGCCGTTCGAGTGCCGGGTCCGGTTCCCGGCCCGGCTCACGGGCGCCAGCATCGTCCCGGCCGACGCCCCGCTGACCCCCGCCTCGAAGAACCGGGGGGTCGAAGCCCCCCGCTCCCCTCAAGCACCCGAACAACAGGGGGCTCACGCCCCCCGCTCGCCCGAACCGGACGCCCCCCGCTCGCCGGGGTCGGACGCCGACCGCGAGCGACTCGAAGCCGCCCTCGGCGAGGTCCGCCGGGCCGTCGCCGGCCTCCGCGAGGACCAGGCCGGGCGGCTCCGCGAGTGGCAGCGGGCGGCCGTCGAGTTGGCCGCCACCCTGGCCACCCGGCTGCTCCACGACCGCATCGCCGCCGGCGACTTCCCGATGGAGGCGAAGGTCCGGGACATGCTCGCCCAGGCCGGCGACGAACCGGCCACCGTCCACCTGAACCCGGCCGACCTCGACCTCCTGCAAGCCCGGCTCGGCGGGCCGCTCGTCCCCGGCCGGGACGACCCCCGGTTCGTCGCCGACCCGAGCCTCAGCCGCGGCGATTGTCGCGTCGAATCTCGGGAAGCGGTGCTAGTCTCTGAGATCACCCGCGAACTGCAAGAAATCCGCGACGACCTGCTCCGGAGCTTCGGACATGCTCGGGCTTGACCTGCCGGCGATGAACCGCAGCATCACCACCACCCCCCTCTACCGGGTGGGCGGGCGGCTGCGGAGCGTCACCGGCCGAATGACCTGCAACCTGCCGGCCGCCGTCGGCGACCACTGCGCCATCCTCCCGCCGGACGGCGACGAGGTCCTGGCGGAGGTCATCGGCTTCGAGAACAACCTGGCCTACCTCGTCCCGTTCGACGCCCCGGAGAACCTCCGGCCCGGGATGCCGGTGGTTCGTAAGGGCCGCGGCCTGACGGTGCCGACCGGCTCGAACCTGCTCGGCCGGGTGATCGACGGCCTCGGCCGGCCGCTCGACGACCTCGGGCCGCTGGAGGGCTGCCCCCGCCGGCCGGTCAACCGGCCCGCCCCACCGGCCCTGGAACGTCAGCGCATCCGTGAACCGTTCGTCACCGGCATCCGGGCCGTCGACTCGGTGCTGACCTGTGGCCGCGGCCAGCGGGTCGGCATCTTCGCCGGGTCGGGGGTCGGCAAGAGCACCCTGCTGGGCGAGATCGCCAAGGGGTCCGAGGCCGACGTGAACGTGATCGCCCTGATCGGCGAGCGCGGCCGGGAGGTCGCCCCGTTCCTCGAAGACTGCCTCGGGCCGGAGGGGATGGCCCGGTCGGTGGTCGTGGTGGCCACCTGCGAGCAGACCCCGCTGATGCGGGTCCGGGCCAGCCAGGCCGCCATCGCCATCGCCGACTACTTCCGCGAGGACGGGTCGAACGTCCTGTTCATGATCGACAGCCTGACCCGGTTGGCGATGGCCCAGCGGGACCTGGGCCTGATGCTCGGCGAGCCGCCCAGCAGCCGCGGCTACACCCCCAGCGTCTTCCAGCTCCTGGCGAACACCGTCGAGCGGCTGGGGAACGCGGCCCGGGGCGGCATCACCGCCCTGCTCACGGTCCTGGTGGACGGCGGCGACTTCGACGAGCCGATCAGCGACGCGGTGCGATCCCTGGTGGACGGCCACATCATCCTCGATCGGAAGATCGCCGAGCGGGGCCACTACCCGGCCATCGATGTCGGCCGGTCGGTCAGCCGGGTGGCGACCGACGTGGCGGACAAGGACCACGCCCTCGCGGCCCGGAAGGTGCGGGCCATCCTGGCCACCTACGCCGAGGTCCAGGACCTCATCCGGATCGGGGCCTACGCCCGGGGGAGCAGCCCGCAGGTCGATCGGGCCATCGAGCTGATGCCGAAGG
This sequence comes from Gemmataceae bacterium, assembly GCA_019747685.1. GTDB lineage: Bacteria > Planctomycetota > Planctomycetia > Gemmatales > Gemmataceae > Urbifossiella. The sequence goes on along the minus strand of JAIEQN010000381.1, from coordinate 6,670 downwards.
TCGAGCAGTTCCTGCGGCAGGACGTGGGCGACGGGTCGGCGTTCGGCGACACCCGCCGGGGCCTCCTGCAACTGGCCGCCGCCTGGCCGTTCTGACCGGCCCGTCGGTCGGACGGGGGTGATTGGTTCCAGCCCACACCCACACCCCACGCCCGAACCAAATCACCCGACCGGAAGAAACACCGTTAGAGCGACCCGCGGCCGCGGGTCGCTCAATTTCCCATTTTCTTGTCGGATTCCGGCCGGCCCGTCAGATGTAATCACGTCAGCGGAACTTCATCGACCCCGGGGGCCGAATGCTCCCCGAGCCGATCCGGCACCTGATCCGGAACTTCCTGGCCGGCAACCCGTACCGCGGACAGCCGGACGACGCCGTCTGGGCCGCGGTCCGGACCGCCGACCCGGCGTTCGGCCAGGCCCTGTGCGTCCTGCTGGAGCGGGCCGGCGGACCGGTGTTCGGCGTCTGCCGGAAGCACCTGGGGCTGGGGGCCGACGCCGAGGACGTGTTCCAGGACGCGGTGATCGACCTGATCCGCCGGCCGCCGCGGCGGGTGGCGACGTTCGCCCAGGCCCGGGCGTGGCTCTGCGCGGTCGCCCGGAATAAGGCCGCCGACCGGCTCAAGCAGCGGAACGCGACCGGGCCGCTGGCGGATGAGGCCGTCGTGTCGTCGGCCGACCCGGCCCCGGACGACCGGCTGGACGCGGTGCTGGCGGCGGTGGCCGCCCTGAAGGAGAAGTACCGGGTGCCGTTCCAGCTCGCGGCCATCGACGGGCTGACCGCGGAGGCGATCGCCGGCCGGCTCGGGATCGCCGCCGAAGCGGCCCAGAAGCGAGTGGAACGGGCTCGGGGGATGGTGCTGCGGACGCTGGCCCGGCGGGGCGCTGCACTTCGTCGTCGGCCGGCTGTGGTCCCGCCCGGACGCCGACTGGGCGCTGGTGGCCGAGGTCGGGGAGTTCGAGACGGCGACGATCTGGGCCGACCGGCTGATCTGCTGGCGACGGCCGACCCACGGCGGGAAGGTTCTGGCCCGGCCGCTGACCCCGGGGCCAGCCGAGTGGACCACGATCGGCCGGGTCGACCCGTCCCCGGACTTCCTCGGCCGCATCTGGTGACCGGCCGACCCGACGCGAACCACAGATGAACGGGTCGAAGCACCCACCGCCGCCCGGCCTGCGCGGCGGACCGGGAACGCACGTGCGCAGGCCGCACCACGAACGAGGACCGCCCGATGACCGCCACCCGCACCCGCCCCGCCGCCCTGCTGACGGCCGCATTCGTCGCTGCGTTCAGTGTCGCCGTCGGTCCCCAAGCGCAGGCGGGGTTCGTCACCTACACCGACGAGACCAGCTTCCTCGCGGCGGCCGGGAATGTGACCGTCGAGAGCTTCGAGAACTCCACCGGGACGACAATCACCTCGCTAACCACGCCGAACTTCTCCGTGCAGCACACCGGCTCGACCTTTAGCGTCCTCGACTCGCCCAGCCCGTTCGGCACGTTCGCGACCGATGGCGTTCGTTACCTGGAGGAGAGCACCGGGCTCATCTCGAACGAGTTCCGCTTCTTCGGGTTCGCGGCCCCGCTCACCGCCTTCGGCCTTGATGTCACGGACTACGGCGACTTCGGCGTGCAACCGCTCGTGATGACGATCAACGGGACGACCCAGTTCACCATCGCTACGCCGCCCCGGGCGAACGGGAACCTTCTCTACTTCGGCGTCGTTGCCACCGGGACCGACCGGATCGTGGAGGTGCGGCTCGGGAGTGACGATGCGATCGGCATCGACAAAGTGAGCATCTTGTTGGGCAACTCGGCCGTCCCGGAGCCGGCGAGCCTGGCCCTGGTCGGGACCGGCGGCGTCGGGCTGCTCGGGTACGCCCGCCGGCGGGCCGCCCGCCGCCCCGCTTGACCCGCCCCGCGGACAACAATCATCCGAGGCCCGCCGGCCGCCCGCCGGCGGGCCTCAGCGTTTACCCGCCCCGCGGGCGGTCGTACAATGTCAGCGGAGGTACGCCCATGAAGGTCGAACTCGTCCGGACCGAGTTGCAGCGGCTGCTCCGCCAGTCCCCGTTCCGGCCGTTCGCCATCAACTTCAACGGCGGCGAGCGGGCGATCATCGAGCACCCGGAGAACGTCGCGTTCGACCCCCGGCCCGGGTCGTCGTCCGACTTCTACGTCCTGACCGGCAGCCTCCGGTTGTTCAGCACCTTCGACGACGTGTCGAGCATGGCCATCCTGTCCGGCGGCGGGGCCGTCCCGGGCGAGGCCGTACCGGGGTGATACCGCCCGGCCGCCGAACCCCACCCGGGGCCCGCCGGCCGCCCGCCGGCGGGCCTCGCCGTTGTTGTGTCGGCCCATCGACGGATGGTAGAATGCCCCCGCCCGATCACCTGCCGCGGGAGGCCGCCGTGCCCGAAGTCACCCTCGAAGCCGTGGCCGAGCGGCTGGCCGCCCTCGAACGCCAGGTCGCCGCCCTGACCGCCTCCACCCGACCGCCCGGGGCGGTCCCGGCCGTCGGCGACTGGCGGTGCGTCGTCGGCATCTCCGCCGACAACGAGTTCACCCGGCAGGTGCTGGCCGAGATCGAGGCCAACAGCGAGGCCGAGCGGCGGGCCGCCCGGGAGGGGGACCGCCCGTGATCCTCCTCGACACCGATCACGTCTCGGTCCTCCGGATGCCCGCCAGCGCCCGCCGCGACCGGCTGGTCGGCCGGATGGCCCTGGCGGCCGAGCCGATCGGCATCCCGGTCGTCGCCACCGAGGAGACGATGCGGGGGTGGCTGTCGGCCATCGCCAAGGAGCGGCGGGCCGACCGCCAGGTCTACGCCTACCGCGAGCTGGGCGACATGTTCGCCTTCTTCGCCCGGTTCCCGATCACCCCGTTCGACGACCCGGCCGCCGACCGGTTCGGGCAACTGGTCGCCGCGAAGGTGCGGATCGGGGCGATGGACCTGAAGATCGCGGCCATCACCCTGGTTCACAACGCCCTCCTACTGACCGCCAACACCCAGGACTTCCGGCAGGTCCCCGGCCTGAGGTTCGAGAACTGGCTCGACGGCTGACCCGGCCCCCATCCGCGGCCCGCCGGCGGGCCTGGCGGTTTCCCGGCGGTGCTGCCCCAGTCCGCGTCCTGGTATAATCCCGGGCGGAGGGCACCGCCATGAACGCGACCGAGGCCGAGCCGCTGATCCGCAAGACCCCGGACGTGATGGGCGGGGAGGCGTGCATCCGCCGGTCCCGGATCGCCGTGTACAACCTGGTCGAGTCGAAGCGGCTCGGCCGGACCGATGTTGACCTGCTCAACCACTTCCCGACCCTGACCCAGGAGGACTTGGACGCCGCCTGGGCGTACTATGCCGCCCACCCGGACGAGATCGACACCGCCATCCGCGAGAACAACGAGGCCGAGTAACCCCCGGTGGCCGCCTTCTACGCGGACGAGAACGTGTCACACTACCTGGTGACCGCTCTCCGGCTACTCGGGTATGACATCCTCACCGCCTTGGCCGACGGCCGGGCCAACCAGGGCATCCCGGACCCGCTCGTCCGCGCCCGGGCGACCCAGCTCGGCCGGGCGGTGCTGACCGGGAACCGCCGGGACTACCACCGGCTGCACCGCCGCCAGCCGAACCACGCCGGGGTCGTCACCGACACCGAGGACGACGACATCCCGGCCCTGGCCGACCGCACCCACGCGGCCGTTTCGCCGCTCCCGTCGCTCGCCGGCCTGCTGGTCCGGGTGGTCCGCCCGAACCCGCCCCCGGCCCCGCCCAGCCCCTGACCGGCTCTCGCCCCCGGCCGGACAATTCCGCCGCCGAGGGAATCTCGAACCTTCCACCCCGCCGCCTCGTCGGGTAAGATGAGAGTCTGCCCCGCGGCTCGTCATCATCGCCCACCCGTTCGAGATTTGCCATGCGCGTCCAGTGCCCCGAGTGCGACGCCGCACTCAAGGTCTCCGCCGCCGACGACGGCCGGAAGATCGAGTGCCCGAAGTGCGACCACGTCTTCCGCTGCCGGCTCGACGACGAGGACGGGGACGACCGGCCCCGGCGGTCGAAGAAGGGCCGCCGCAAGGAGGCCGAGGAGTCCGGCAACTCGAAGGTGTTCGCCATCGGCGGGGGGGTGGCCGCCGCGGTCGTGGCCGTCGGGGTCATCGTCTGGGTGATCGCCTCCCGGCCCAAGGCCGACGACACGAAGCCGGCCGACGCCGGCCAGCAGGTCGCCGCCAACAATAACAAGAGCGGGGCCCCGGTCCTCGTTCCCGCCCCGACCCGGCCGGTCAACCCGGCGGTCACCCAGACCCAGACCCCGCCCGGCCCGGTCGCCGACGCACTCCCGGGGCCCGCCCGCGGCCAGACCCCGCCGGGCGGGGCGGGCGTCGCCCAGCCGGCCACCCAGACGCCCCCCGCCGCGGCCACCCCGCCGGAGGTGGCCGAGTTGGGCGACCTGCTCACCCGGACGGTGTCGTCCCCGATGCCGACCGAGCGGCTCGGGAAGCTGGAGCGGGCCGAGGGCGAGCGGGTGAACCTGGAGGTCCCGACCTTCTACAGCCTGATCCAGGCCCGGCGGAAGAAGGACCCGCCGGTCCCGAAGGCGGTCAAGCTGAGCCCGGAGGAGATCAAGGCGGCGACCGTGTACATCAAGGTCGAGGGCGGCAACGGGGAGGGGAACACCGGGTCCGGGTTCTACGCCGGGCCGTTCGGCGGCCGCGGGCTGGTGGCCACCAACCACCACGTCATCAAGGCCGCCCTCGCCCGCCCGGCCCCCGGGGCCGCCCGCCCGACGATCACCGTCGTGTTCCACAGCAACGTCCTCGGCAAGGAGGTCAGCGTCCCGGCCCGGGTGACGGCCATCGACCCGATCGCCGACCTGGCCGTCCTGGCCGTCCCGGGGGACAAGCTACCGGCCAAGTGGATCGACCCGTACCAGGCGGTCAAGCCGGTCGAGGGGATGGACGTGCAGATCTGCGGGTTCCCGCTCGGCGAGATGCTGGCCGCCGGGAACGCCAAGAACCCGAACATCTCGATCCAGCCCGGGAGCGTGTCCGGGCTGCCGACCGACGAGACCGGGAAGCTCGACCGGGTGCAGATCACCGGCCCGATCATCCCGGGCAACAGCGGCGGCCCGATCGTGGACAAGAAGGACGGCCGGCTGGTCGGGGTGGTGGTCACCACCATGCCGCTGGCCGGGATGCAGATCGGGCACGCCGTCCCGGTCAACGAGCTGATCGCCCTGGCCGAGGGGAAGCTGCTGGCCACCCTCCTGATCCCGACCGGGCTGGACACCGGGTCGGCCCGGTTCAAGGTGATCGTCCCGGTCATGGACCCGTTCGGGAAGGTGGCCAAGGTGTACCTCCGGTACTGGGCCGGGGAGGGGGCCAAGCCGAAGGCCGAGAAGGACCCGCTGATCGGGTACAAGCCGTTCAAGGGGGGGAAGGACCTGGCCATGCCGGTGTCGGACAGCCCGACCTCCCTGCAGATCGCGATCGGGGACCTGCACCTCCCGGCCGGCGCCGACGAGGTCGTCCTCCAGTTGGCGTCCGAGACGGTGGACGGGCGGACGGCCGCCTCCCCGCCGGTGACGTTCAAGCTGTCGGCGGCCGAGGTCCCGGTCCCGAGCGACGCCCGGCCGTTCGCCGACCTGGTCGGCCGGCTGGCGGCCGGCCCGGACGCCCTGGCCGGGCAGACGGTGGTGGTCCGCGGGAAGGTGCTCAAGCCGCCGTCCAGCCGCGGCCCGGTCCAGGACCTGGAGCTGTGCGGCGTGGACGGGAAGCGGCCGGCCGGCGTCCGGTTCGTGGCCGACCGGGACACGGCCGTCCAGTTCGACGAGGTCGACCCGGAGCACCAGGGGTACGACGTCCGGCTGACCTGCCTGGTCGGGCCACGGGGGGCGGACGGGCGGACGGTCGTCCGGGTCGCCCGGGCCGACTTCCTGGACGACAACGACGTGCCGGTCAAGTCGATCCCCGGGGACCCGGGGGCGGACCAGCTGGCCGCCCTGAACCGGGACCCGGCCAAGTTCGCCGGCCAGTCCCTCGAGGTGGTCGCCCGGGCGGCCCCGTCCGTCCGCGGGGCCGCCCCGACCGACGAGTTCGTGGTCGTGTTCGCCAACCGGCGGCAGCCCCGGAACCTGCGGTTCGTCACCACCCCCGGGCTGGCCCAGCGGCTGGCCGAGGAGAAGTTCCGGCCGAACGGGCTGTACAAGGTCCGGCTCGGGGTCAAGGTCGACGCCCCGACCACCCCCGGCGGGCCGGCCCAGGTGACCGTCCGGCGGGTCGACATCCTCGACCCGAAGGACGAGACCAAGCCGCCGCTCAAGACGATCGAGTAGCCAGACGCACAGGCCGGGAGGCCTGTGCCACCAAGGTTCTTGGTGGCACAGGCCTCCCGGCCTGTGTTCTGTTCCGGGCCGACATTTCCCGTTCTAGACTTCCTCCCAACTCCCCCCGGGCCGCTCCGCTTGACACCGGCCGGGGGGTCTGCCATAACCCCCGCGTCCGACGGAGGCCCCCACGGCGTGAAGCGGTTCGAGTTCCCACTGGACCGGGTGCTCACCCTGAAGCGGCAGCTCGAACGGGCCGCCGAGCAGGAGCAGCTCCGCGCCCGGCGGGAGGTCGAGGCCGCCCGGGCCGCCGTCGCCGGGCTGCACGCCGAACTCGGCCGGGTGGCCGAGCA
>JAIEQN010000303.1 GCA_019747685.1 Gemmataceae bacterium | reverse complement strand
GTCGGGGCCGTCGGGCTGGCCGGGTGGTCGCTCATCGACCTGTCCGAGCGCCGCATCCGGTTCGTGTCGGCGGTGACCCACGAATTGCGGACCCCGCTCACCTCGCTCCGGCTCTACCTCGACCTCCTGGTCAGCGGGATGGTGGCCGACGAGGGCAAGCGGGCCGAGTACCTGGCGACGCTCAACGCCGAGTCGGACCGGCTGCACCGGCTGGTCGAGAACGTCCTCGACTTCGCACGGCTCGAACGCCGGCGGACCGGCCACGCCCCGCGGCCGGTGCCGGTCCCGGACCTGCTCGACCAGGTGCGGCAGACCTGGGCCGACCGGTGCGGGGCGGACGGGAAGGACCTGGTGGTCGTCTCGACCCTGCCGCCGGGGGCGGCCGCGCGGACCGACCCGGCGGTGTTCGGGCAGATCGTCGGCAACCTGATCGACAACGCCCGGAAGTACAGCCGGGAGGCGTCGGACAGCCGCATCTGGGTGTGGGCGAGGCCGGCCGGGCGGAACCGGGTGGCGTTCGAGGTGGAGGACCGGGGGCCGGGGGTGCCGCCGCGGGAGCGGGGCCTGATCTTCCGGCCGTTCCGCCGGGGCGGGGGGGCGGACACGACGGCCGGCGGGGCCGGGCTGGGCCTGGCCCTGGCGAAGCAGTGGGCCGAGCTGCTGGGTGGGCGGCTGACCTACCGCCCGGCCGACGGCGGCACCGGGGCCTGCTTCCGGCTCGAACTCCCGGCGGGGTGAATTACGGATGGTGGGCGAACGACCCAGCTCACCTGCCGGGGCCGGCTTTGCGGCCCCGGTCAGGTGCAGCGCCTGGTTCGGCGTCTGGTGCCTCTCACTTCCGCGACGACAGACCGCCGAGGACGCAGAGGATGACAAACCCCCAGAAGACGTAGGCCACCGCGGCCCCCAGCCCCTCCGTGACAGCTGTGACGCATCCGCCCGGCAGCACCCCGAAGATCAACAACGCGAGCAGACAGACGAGAATCACGACGTACTGCATACAGCACCCCTAAATCCTGTGGACGGCGCTAGAGCCTCCGCCATAGGGACGAAGAGCTTCCTCTACCGCCTTCTGCGTGTCGGGGAAGCGGGGGTACTTGTACAGTCTGCACAATTCCGTCAGCCAGCGGTCGATCTCCTGTGCATCGGCCTCGATAGCCTCTGGACGGAGCTGGTACAGTTCCACCTCGGTGAGCGTCGCTGTTTCGCTGACCGTCACTTCGGATTGCCCTCCGATGAAGGTTCGCACCTCGACCGGTTGGGGTAGTGGTTCCTCCTTCGTGATGCCTGGGTGTGCGATAATGTCTCGGAACAGCTTGAGCCGGAGCGGGGGAACACCGAGCTGAATGCTCTTCTGAATCTCGGTGTACGTCCTCAGGTCCGCGGCTTTCCCGCAGAGCTTGCCCTTCCCCTTACCTCGATCCTCCTTCAACCGTTTCAGATGCACGTCTTTGAAACCAGCGTCTTCCTTCAGCAACTTTTCGTGTACGCCGGAGATGACGCCCTCCGCGTGATTGCACAGACACCAAATTGCCCCACGAACTGCCCGGCTGAGAGCGGGGGAGGGCACACCCGAACCCTCCTCACGCTTGGCGTCCGCTAGATAAAGTTGGAAATCCTCCCACAAGTCGGAGGCCAGATCGACCGCGTACGCAGTCCGTTTGGTGCCCGAGCCATCGGCAGGATAAACGCTGATAACCTTCGCGAACATCCACTGCTCCTGCTGAAAGCCACCCTCAACGGAGGGGCACTTGAGGTGACGGGTTCGCGCGGCTTCCGAAGCCTCGGCACGCTCGCGGCCGTCTGCCGCCGAACCAGTCATTATCCGGACCCGGGTAGCGCTCGCCGCCGGTCTGGGTAACGCTACCAACCTTCCGCCGATCGTACCCCGAACCCAGACCACACGCAAGGGTTCGGTCGGACCGCCTGCCCGGCCGCCGAGCGCTACCCAGCGGGGCCGGCCTGGGTAGCGCTCGGCGGCACCACCCCGAGCCGGTCGGCCGGGCTGACCACCCCCCGCCCGCCGCGGTTCAACACGTGGGTGTGGATCATCGTCGTCGCGACGAAGGCGTGCCCGAGCAGTTCCTGCACCGTTCAGATGTCGTACCCGACCTCGATCAGTGGCGAAACTGTGCCGGTATGTGCGTCACCGCCGGCGCCCGGTGTGGGCACGACCAACCCTGCGATTGTCCCTACGCCACGTGACCTGTCAACAACCTTCCGGCGATTTTTTAGGCCAGGACCGGCCGGTCCGGTCGGACATCGTCATCCTCGCACGGGAGTTATTGGTTTCGGCGCAGGGTGTGCGTATCCCGAAACCAAATCAATGAGAGCCGGCGGCCCGGGCCGCCCGGCAGCGGGCGCCCCCGCCCCGACGGCCTACAGCTTCGTTACCAGCACCGCCCAGTCGTCGGCGTCCGGGGCGGCGGCCTTCCAGTCCCCGCCGGGGATTTCCGCGGCCGGCTTCCACTCGCCCGTCCGCGGGTTGTACCACTTCGCCTCCCAGCCCCCGGCCGGCAGCTTGACCGTCGCCGCCCCGCCCTTGGGCAGGTAGACGGCGTACACCTGCCCGGGGTCGGCCAGGACCAGCGCCCCGCCGTCGGCCACCCCGTCCGCCGGGTCGCACCGCCACCAGTCGAAGGCGGTGAAGAAGTCGACCATCTTCGCGTACAAGGGCGGCATCACCATCTTGTCGTTGCCCAGCCCGTTGATCCACCCGCCCTGGCCCGGCTCGTCGGCCCGCTCCCCGGTCGTCTGGTACGCACCGGCCATCGACATCTCCCAGGCCAGCCGGCGGCGGTTGTCGGCGCTGCGGGCCGGCCGGGTCCGCCCGCCGCCCCACTTGCCCGGGTAGTGGTCCTCGTACCCGTACTCCTCGTTCACCTGGGGCATCGGCCGGCCGGCCTTCTTGGCCAGCTCCCGGGCGTTGCGGAGGAACCTGTACGCCCCGCCCTCGTCCCACACCTGGTACATGGCGAAGTCGGCCCACGGCGAGACGTAGAACGGGAACACGTCCTTGCCGTGCACGCTGGTCAGGTGCTTGACCGGGTCGGCCGTCTTGATGACCTCGCCGGCCTTGTTCGTCCAGGCCTCGTCCCGGAACAGGTGCCACTCGTTCGTCACGTCCCACATCACGTTGCTGTACGCCGACAGGCGGGCGACCGCGTACCGGTAGTACTTCCACTCGGCCTCCGACCCCGGCCACTTCTTGTCGCCCTTCCCGAACGGGTCGACCCCCTTGTCCGCCCCGTCCAGGTGGAAGACGACGGAGACGACCACGTCCTTGTCCCGGGCGTGCTTGACCAGCCGGTCCATCTTCTGCCACAGGGCCACGTCGAACCGGCTGGTGTCGAGCTGCGGGTCGGAGGGACTGTCCGGGTTCCGGGCCGGCCACGGGTTGATGCGGAACTGGAAGACGTCGGAGTTCTTCACCTGCGGCTCGAACCACCGCTCGCCGCTCGCGGTGCGGGCGTTCAGGGCCACCCGGAGGCGGTTGAACTTGTTCTTCGCCAGCCGGTCGATGGCGTCGAAAATCTTCTTCTCGTCCTGCACGCCCAGGAGCCAGTACGTCGTCATGCCGTTGAGGAAGTAGTGCTCGCCGGTCCCCTCCCAGACGAAGTGGTGGGGGTGGTCCTTGTCCACCCGGACCGGCCCCTTCCGCTTGGACGGGGTGGCGGTGAACGTCAGCCCCCGGGCGCCGAGCCCGGTGACGGCGTACTTGCCCGGCTTGGCCGGCATGAACCGGGCCCGGGAGACCGACCCGTCGGCCGCGTCGCAGAACCCGGTGATCGGCGTCACCGCCCCGTCCGGCCCGACCACCTGGACCGGTAGCGGGGCGTCGAACGGGTTCTCCCCGGGCACGGCCGGAGGCCGGGGAACGGTCAGCTCGACGAGGTCGTAGACCTCGACCGTCTGGGCCGACAAGCCGGCCGGGGGCGGGGCGGCCGGCGGCGCGGGCGGCGGGGCGACCAGGGCGGCCGCGGCGAGGCAGAGGATGGCGTTCATGGCGGCTCCGGGGAGGCGGGGCCGGGCACGCCCCGGACGCGATTCTACCCCGGCCGGCCGCCGGCGTCTCCGGCCTACCCGCGGTTCGCCCGGAACGCCGCCCGGTCGGCCGCGTCGATGTCCCCGTCCAGCTCCACGTCGAAGAAGTACCGGTAGTTCGGGTCGCCGGCGGCCGTGCCGAACGCCACCCGGAAGACCCGCTCGTCCCGGCTGCCGACCCGGCCGTCCCCGTCGGCGTCGCCGAACCGGCGGCGGAAGGCGAACCGCCGGTCCCCGCCCGGCCGGCCGTCGAGGTCGCCGTCCAGCGGCACCCCGCCGGCCGTCACCGCCGCGGCGTCGACCGTCAGGACGTAGTCCCCGTCGGCCAGCCCGACCGTGTTCCCCCACGGGTCCGGGGTGGCGTACGGGACCGTCCCCGGGCCGGCGGCGAACCGGACCACCGCCGTCGTGACGCCGGAGTAGCTGCCGTCGCCGTTGGCCGTCCCGTCGAGCGGGGTGACGGCGAAGCCGACCGGGGCCGGGCCGGAAAGGGCGAACGCCCCCAGCCCGGCGATGTCCACCGGCCGGCCGAACGTCACCGTCAGTTGCCCGACGTGCGACCGCTGCGGGTCGGCCCCGTCGTTGACCAGGACGGCCGCCCGCGGGGCCCAGTCGTTGGCCGCCCCGACGTGGGCCAGGAGTTGCCCGGGGAAGGCGGTGGACCGGCCGTCCGGCAGGGCGAACGTCCCGGCCGGGGCGCCCCGCACCGCGGCGACGGCCGCCCCGACCCAGTCGGCCGCGGCGTGACCGACCGACCGGCCGACCCGGCCGACGTAGGTGGCCGTCCAACCACCGGTGCCGACGACTGCCGAGCCGGGCAGGGCGGCCCCGTCCCCGGCCGCCGCGAACGTGACCGGGGCGTAGGCCCGGTCCGGCCCGTCGGCGTCGAGGACCGCCACCCCGTCCAACACCGTCCACCGGTCGTACACCGCCCCGCCCGGCAGCCCGTCGTCGTCCGGGTCGATGTCGGTCCCGATGGCCGGGGCCGGGCCGCGGGTCAGCAGGTAGCTGACCGACCCCCGCTCCAGGTCGGTCCGCTGGTCGTACCGGGAGGCCCCGGGGCGGAGGCCGGTGCCGGGCAACTGGCCGACGTGGACCCCGGTGTAGACCACCCCGTCTTGCACATACCGGCTGGTGGCCCCGCCGTTGCCGAACCCCGCGTTCCCCCGGTCCGGTGTGACCGGGGTGTTGGCCAGCACCGCCCCGCCGGCCCCGACCGCCCCGGCGGCGGTGTACGGCTCGTCCCGGTGGAGCAGGGCCAGGTAGCCGTTCGCCCCGGTCCGGAACCCGCCGAGCCGCAGCACGTCCTGGACCAGCCCGGGGTTGTTGGCCGGGTCGCCGCCGCGGTCGCCCTCGACCCCGACCAGGAAGACGTTGGGCGGGATGAGGTAGTCGGCGGCGGTCGAGACGACCTCGACGTACTGGTTCGGGGCCGGGCGGCCGACCTCCGGCCCGAGCATCACCTCGCTGACGAACAGCCCGACCACCTCGACGGCGGTGGACGCCGAGGCCGTCCGCGGGCCGCCGGGGCCGGTGTGGCCCAGGTCGTCCACGTCCACCCGCACGGCGGTCGTCCCGAAGTACCCCGGCCCGGGGGCGTACCGCAGCCCGTCGAGGGCCGCATTGATGGCGGCGAGCGGCCCGTCCAGGGTGACGGCCGATGTCCCGTCGCCGGCCACGGTCAGCCCGGCCGTCGTCGCCAGGGTCAGGGTGCCGACCGGGCCGTCCCCGGCCAGCACCAGCCGGACTGACACCGGGCTGTCACCGGCGTCCGGGTCGGACACGACGATCGGGTTGCCGCCGATCGCCGAGAAGGTGTGCCGGCTCGCGTCCGCGACCCGCAGGCCGGGGACGGCGGCCGGGTCGAACAGGAGCCGCGGGGCCGGGCGGCCGATCGTGTCCGGGACGGCGACGGCCGGCGGCCGGTTCACCTCCGGGACGATCACCACCTCGGCGTCCAGGGCATCCCCGGTCGCGTCGTCCGGCGGCGGGACGAGTTCGACCGGCCCGCCGGCCCCCGACACGGTGGTGACGGTCGGGCCGCCGGCCGCCCGCAGGTTCACGTAGGTGGTCCCGGCGGCGGCCGCCCCGGCCCGGAAGGTCAGAACGGCCAGCTCGACCACCTGCCCGGGGGCCAGGGCCAGCGGCCCGGCCGCGACCAGCCCGAAGCGGACCCGCCCGGCCGTGTTGTCCAGTTCCCAGGTGACGGCCGCGAACCCGCCGGCGCCGGCTACGGCGACCGCCTCCAGGTCGCCCGGGTCGAACCCGACGGCCACGTCCGCGGCGGTCAGGTCGAGCGGGACCGGCCCGTTCTCGTACCACACGGGCACCGTGACCGCCTCCCCGGCCGCGACCGTCGCCGACCCGAGGGACAGCCGGCCGGTCGGCCCGATGACGCTGACCGCCCCGTCGACGCCGGCATCGTCCCCGTCGGTCGGGGCCGGGGCCAGGACGAGTGACCTGTCGTTGTCACTCACGGCTGTGGTCGTACGGTCGGCCGCCGCGAGGAGGTTCAGGACGGAGGACAACCCGGCCGCGGCGGCCGGGTTCACCGTCACGTCGAACACGAGCACGTCGGCATCCGCCCCGTAGGCGAGCGGCACGCCGCCCGGCTCGGCCGCGAACTGGGCGACCCGGAGGACGCCGTTCACGTTGTCCACCGTCGGGGCCAGGGTGGCGAACGCCCCGGCCGCGCCGAACAGCGCCCCGCCCCGGACGTTCGACACGGTGATGACGGCCGGGTCGAAGCGGATCGCCTCGTCCAGGGCCGACAGCCGCATCCCGGCCGCGGCCAGGACCGACAGCCGCAGCCGGACGGTCACGGTCTGGCCCGGGCCGGCCGCGACCGACTCGAAGTAGAGCCGGGCGGCGTCCGGGCCGGACGGGCCGGGCGGCGCCACCGGCGGGAGGTCCGGCAACTCGGGGACATCGCCCCCGCCGCCCTTGCGGGCGACCCGGTCGGCGTCCGCGGCATCGGTCAACCCGTCGCCGGTCACGTCGCCGACGATGACGGGGTCCAGCCGGGCGAACAGGGGGAACCCGGCACCGGCGACGGCCCCGACCTGGGTGATCAGGGCCGCGTCCCGGGCGGAATAGGTACGGTCGCCGGTGGCATCGCCCGGGTAGACGACCGCGTGAACGCCGTCCACTGCGACCGCGGCCGACCCGTTCACCGTCACGTCGTCCACGTCGAGCCACCCGACCGCCCCATACGGGGCGTCGGCCGGCACCGTCCCGGCGACCGTCAGCAGCACCCCGCCGCCGGCCGGCGGCGTCCACCCGGCCCCGCCCGCGGCCGACACGGCCAGGACCGCCCGGTGGTCGTCGAGGACCGTCACCGTGTACGGCATCAGGACCAACCCGGCGGCCGCCGCGTCCGCCGACAGGGCGACGGCCCCGGTCTCGGGGATCGTCAGCAACGACGGGTCGTAGGTCAGGGTAAAGCCGGCCTCGGTGACGGCCGCCGCCCCGCCGAGAACGACCGGCAGGTTCACCGCCTCCCCCGGCCCGCGGCCGACGCCATGGACGCCGACCGTCGCCCCCGACGGGCCCACCAGCCGCACGCCCGACGTGTAGGCCCCGCCCGGCAGGCCGTCCCCGTCGCCGTCGAGCGGCCGGCCGTCGAGGCCGCGGAAGCCCGCCCCCAGCCGCGCCCGGACCATCCCTTCCGGGACCGCCCCGGCGGTGTTCACGAGCGTGACCGACGCGCCGTCCGGTCCGGCCGCCAGCGACCCCCGCACCGCCGCCGGCAGGTCCGTCGCCGCGTCGAGGACGACGAAATCGGCCGGCCCGGCGTCGCGACCCGGCGCGTCGTACAGCCGCGCCCCGGCCGGGTCGACCCGGCGGTTGAACGCGACCGTGACCGACCCGCCGTCGATCACCGGCTCGCCGACCACCCGCAACGGCGGGTCGGTCAGCGTCAGCGTGGTGACGACCTGCCCGCCGAGGACGGCCCCGCCGGTGGGGTTCTGCAAGGTGACGGTGAACGCCCGCGACCCGTCGTAGGGGGCCGGCGGCAGGAGCAACAGCACCGGCACCTCGGCCGAGGTCTGACCGTCGGCGAAGGTGAGGGTGAACGAGGCGCCGACGAAGTCGGTCCCGTCGGCCGCGGTCCCGTCGGTCGTGTACCCCTCGACGGTGACGGCCCCGGCCGCCCCGCCGGTCCGGGTGGCGGTCAGGTAGACGACACCGGGGTCGGCGACCGCGGCCACCTCCGCCGCGGCGAACGCCAGCTCCCCGGCCGGGGACGCCACGGTCAGGGAAGCCGGGGGCGAGACGCCGCCGCTAAAGTTCACGTCGCCGCTGTAGGCGGCGGTGATGCTCTTGACCCCGCCGGTCGTGAACCGGACGGTCACGGCCGCCCGGTAGACCGTCACCAGCGCCCCGGCGACCTCCTCGACCACCCCGGCCAGCGGCTGGACCGTGCCGACCGCCGCCGCCCCGTCGGAGAAGGTCACGGTGCCGGTCGGGCGGGTGCCGGCCGGGACGGTCAGGACGGCCGAGAGGACGGTATCCACGCCCACCGGGATCGGGTCCGGGGAGACGAACACGGTGGTCGTCGTGGCGGCCGGGGTGATCCCGACCGTCCGGGCCGCGGACGTGCTCCCGGCGTCGGTCGGGCTGCCGGTGTACACCGCCACGATGCCATGCGGGCCGCCGAACACCCCGAGGTTGCCGGCGGTCGTGAACGTGGCCACCCCGTCCACCAACACCGCCGCCCCGACTTCGACCCCGCCGGCCCGGAAGCTCACCACCCCGGCCGGCGGCGGGTCGGTCTCGCCGGTCCGGGCCACGGTCGCGGTCAGCGTCACCCCGGCCCCGTAGGCCCCGGTGCCCGCGCCGACGCTCAGGTCGGTCGTCGTCGGTGCGGTCCCGGCCGCGACCGGCGACAGGGCCACGCCGCGGTACACGCTCCCCGCCCCGGCGACCGCCAGCACCACCGGCCCCGGGATCGATCCGCCGCCCGGGTCGGTGAACCGGACCAGCCGGTTGGCCGACCCGTCCGCCTCCACGGTCGTCGCGTAGATCACCGGCTCCGGGCCGGCGAAGTCGGCCGCCAGCCCGAACAGGCCCGTTCCGGTCGCGGCGGCGGTTTGAACCCACCCGCCGTCCGTCAGTTCATAGCGGTACAGCCCGCCGGCCCCGTCGGTCCGGCCGTCGGCCCGGTACGCCGTCCGCCCGTCCGGGCCGAACACCACCTGACCCCCGCCGGCCGGGAAACCGGTCAGTGACTGGATGGCCTGGCCGCCAACAATCGGCAACCCGGTCCCGATTGTGGCGGGGCCTGTGCCGGTCAAAACGGCGGAGGGCCGGCCGTCCGGCCCGACATCGACGGAGGTGACGGAGCCGGCCAGACCACCCAAGAGGACGGAGTGCGGCAGGCCGCCGGTCGCCCCGCCGGTGCCGTCGGGCAGGCCGACGACCGGGGCGACGTAGGTGAAGGTGGTGGCCGTCGAGGCGGCCGCGACCACGAACGTGCCGCCGTACCCGGCCACCGACACGCCGCCGACCGTTACCGATTGGCCGGCGGTCAGGCCGTGCGGGGCGGCGGTGGTGACCGTCACCGTCGGGCCGTCCTCCGTCGCGGAGAGGATCGACACGCCGGCCCCGGCCGGGTTGCCAAACGGGACGTACCGGACCCCGGCGTCGGTCGCCAGGTAGTACCCCAGCCCGTCCGCCGAGGCGACCGCCCGGACGGCCCCGAAGTCGCCGGCCGGGAGTCGGGTCGGGAGGTCGATGGTCGTATCCGCCCCGACCGCCGCCACCAGCCGGTCGGCCCCGGCCACGTCCCCGCCGGGGAGCTGGCGGTGGCCGCCGAGCAGGAGGAACCGGCCGTCGGCCGAGCGGGTGAGCAGCCCCTCACCCGGGCCGCCGGACAGGGTGAACATGTCGCCGCCGGCGTCGGTCGGCAGGGCGACGGAGGCGGCCACCGCCCCGCCCGGGGTGAACTCGTCCAGGGTGACGGCCCCGCCGGCGTCCCGGGCGACCACGACGTTCCCGGCGGTGAACCCGGGCGGCGGCCCACCGACCCCGGCGGCGAAGGTGAAGTCGTCGACCGCCAGCCCGTCGTCGGCCAGCGGGGTGTCCGTGTCCCGCCACCGGATCGTCAGGTTCTGGCCGGGGGCCCAGACGACGCCGGAGACGGTGACGGTCTTGGAGACGCGGTTGGCGGGTGCGTTGCCGTCGGTCGGGGTGCGGGCCCCGGCGGCGTTCACGGTGGTCAGGTCGCCGCCCGGGGCCGGGACGAAGGCGCCGGTGGCGATGTCGGTCGTCGGCAAACCCCCGGAGTCGGTGGCGTACTCGAACGGCTGGGCGTCGTAGTCCGGGCCGGCGGTCCCGCCCCGCCGCCACTGCTCGACGGTGAACGAGACGGTGAAGGCGGTGTAGGTGGTCGTGCCGGTGTTGGTGAAGGTGGCCCCGAGGGCGTTCATCACCGTCCCGCTGGCGAGCTGGCCGAGGGCCCGGTCGGCGGCCGCCCCGGTCCCGTAGCTGTACGCCGCCCCGTTGGTGTTCGACCCGTCGTCGACCAGGAACCGGGCGGCCCCGCCGGTCCCGGCGTGCTTGTAGAGCTGCCAGCCGCGGGGGGTGTGGTCCCCCGGGCCGGTGCCGAGGGCGAACGGCGGGGCGTCGAACCCGTACGGGCCGTTCCCGACGAAACTGACGGTGCCGGCGGCCGGCAGCCAGTCGAAGTGGTTGGCGTAGGTCCCGCCGGCGTAGGGGATCGGGGCCGGGGTGGTCCGGTCTTCGAGCAGCTCGATCCGGCGCCCGATCCGCGGGTCGTGCGTCGGTCTGGTCTTGGTGGCACAGGCCTCCCGGCCTGTGCGGCACAGGCCGGGAGGCCTGTGCCACCAGAGTGATCCACTACCGACCCGCGGGCGGGGCGACCCGGCCATAACGGCCTCCGACGCGCCCCGGGCCGCGACCCCGGACCCGGCGGCCGGGGCGATCGCCCGCCGGGACCCGACATCAACCCCCGGATCGTACCGGCACGGCCGGCCGGATGCACGACAATTTTCCCGGGATTGTTCGGCCCGGGCGGGGCACACCAGTTGCACCCCGCCGGACGAACCCCAGTCCCGGAGGACATCATCATGGCCGACACCACGGTAACGAAGGTCGACTCGAAGCACTCGCCCCGCGGGCCGGACGGCCAGAAGTACCTGGCCGCGTCGGTCCACGTCGGGATGCGGCTGTGGGAGGGCCTACCGGCCGAGGGGCCGAAGCCGGCCGCCCGGCGGGAGTACGAGACGGTCGGGTACGTCATCAGCGGCCGGGCCGAGCTGCACGTCGAGGGGCAGGTGGTCAAGCTGGAGCCGGGCGACTCGTGGGTCGTCCCGAAGGGGGCCGAGCACACCTACAAGGTCCTCGACACCTTCACCGCCGTCGAGGCCACCCACCCGCCGGCCCACGTCCACGGGCGGGACGAGTGAGCGGCCGACGCGGACGACCAGGGGCTCGCGCCCCTGGCTACATTCCGTCGCCGCTCCGCGGCTCAGAATCGCCTTGAGCCGCGGAGCGGCGACGGAATGTAGCCAGGGGCGCGAGCCCCTGGTACGGTAGGATCAACCCACTTCTCCCGCGAGGTCCGCCATGAACCGCCGCGACTTCCTCTCCGCGTCCGCCGCCGGCCTGGCCGCGTCGGGCCTGCCCGGTGCGCCCGCCCTGTTCGCCGGGGCCGCCCAGAAGCCCGTCCGGGTCGGGCTGATCGGCACCGGCTGGTACGGCAAGTGTTCCCTGTTCCGGCTGATCCAGGTCGCCCCGGTCGAGATCGTGTCGCTGTGCGACGTGGACCAGAAGATGCTGGCCGAGGCCGCCGACCTGCTCACCGCCCGGGCCAAGGCCCCGAAGAAGCCCCGGCTGTACGACGACTACCGCAAGCTGCTGAATGAGAAGGACTGTGACGTGGTGATGGTCGAGACGCCGGACCACTGGCACGCCCTGCCGATGATCGCCGCCTGCGAGGCCGGGGCGGATGTCTGGGTGCAGAAGCCGATCAGCGTGGACGTGCTGGAAGGCAAGGCGATGCTGGACGCCGCCCGGAAGCACAACAAGGTGGTCCAGGTCGTCACCCAGCGGCGGAGCACCCCGCACCTGGCCGAGGCCCGGGACCGGGTCATCAAGGAGGGGAAGCTCGGTAAGGTCGGGCACGTGGAAATCTGCTGCTACTACCACATGCGGAACAACGACAACCCGCCGGAGACGGCGGTGCCCGACTTCTTCGACTACCCGATGTGGACCGGGCCGGCCCCGCTGCGGCCGTACGACGCCCCGTTCTACCCGGACCTGAAGGCCAACCTGCCCCACCGCCGGTGGTGGCGGGCGTTCATGGAGTACGGCAACGGGATCGTCGGCGACATGTGCATCCACATGCTGGACATGGTCCGGTGGATGCTCGACCTGGGCTGGCCGACCCGGGTGTCCAGCGGCGGCGGCGTCTTCGTCCAGAAGGGGGCCAAGTCGAACATCACCGACACCCAGTCGGCCACCTTCGAGTTCCCGGGGCTGACCGTCACCTGGCAGCACCGCACCTGGGGCAGCACCCCCGACCCGGACTACCCGTGGGCGGCGTTCATCTACGGCGACAAGGGCACACTCAAGGCGAGCGTGAACAAGTACGAGTTCTTCCCGGCCGGGTCGAACAAGCCGACGCTCTCCGGCACGGCCCTGTTCGAGGAGGACAAGTACCCCGAGGACAAGACCGAGAAGGACCTGGAGCGGCACGTCGCGTCGGCCCTGCGGCGGCACTGGCGGGACTTCCTGAAGGCCCGGGAGGAGCGGGGCCGGCCGGTCGCCGACATCGAGCAGGGGCACATCTCGTCGGCCAGTTGCATCCTGGCCAACGTCAGCCAGCAGGTCGGCCGGGCGATCACCTGGGACGCCGAGAAGCACCAGTGCGTCGGCGATCCGGAGGCCACCAAGCTGCTCAAGAGGCCGTACCGGGCCCCGTGGGTCCACCCGGCGGGCTGACCGGCACGGGTGTCGGTCTGACGGTTTTTCTTCCGGTCGGGTTTTATTCCTCAGACGTGGGGTGTGACACCCGCCCGGAACCAATGAGAGCCGTCCGTCCGGAACGTTCTTTGCACGGTTCTCCTGCGGCGGCGGTTCCCGAATCCCTTCCGGGGGACGACCATGTATCCGACGGGCGGGGTGCCGGCCGCGGGCCGGACGGTGGCCGGGGTGTTCAACGGGTACGCCGAGGCCCGGCGGGCGGTCGACGCCCTCCGCCAAGCCGGCTACACCGATGACCGGATCGGGGTGATCGGCCCGGACCGGGACCACCCGGCCGGGCACCACGCCCACTCCGGGCTGCCGGGCGACCCGACCCACACCCGCTGGGAGGAGGGGGCCGGGGTCGGGGCGGCGGCCGGCGGGCTGACCGGGCTGGGCCTGGGGCTGGCGGTG
>JAIEQN010000236.1 GCA_019747685.1 Gemmataceae bacterium | reverse complement strand
TCGGCCCGCCACCGCTCGGCCGCCTCCCGCCCCATCGCCCGCTCGGCCGCCTCGGCCTCGTGCTCCTTCTGGACCATCGCCTCGTGGACCCGGGCGTAGGCGACGGCCAGCACCGCCACCACGGCGAGGGTCGCGGCGACGGTGACGGCCGCGAAGGCGGCCGCCGCCGGGTGCCGCCGGGCCCACTTTACCCCCCGGCCCCACGGCCCGAGCGGGCGGGCGACGATCGGCTCCCCGGCCAGGAACCGCCGCAGGTCCTCGGCCAGGGCGAAGGCCGACGGGTACCGCTGCTCGGGGGCCTTGTTCAGGCACTTCAGGACGATGGTGTCCAGGTCCCTCGGGACGCCCGGCTGGACCCGGACCGGCGGCAAGGGGTCGTCCTTGATGACCTGCAACACCGTGTCGAGCGGTGTTTCCCCGCGGAACGGCGGGCGGCCGGTCAGCAGCTCGTACAGGATCGCCCCGAGCGAATAGACATCCGCCGCCTTCCCGACCTCGCGGGTCTTGCCCGCGGCCTGCTCCGGGGCGATGTAGCTCGGGGTGCCCATCACCGCCCCGGTCCGGGTCGGGGCGTCGTCGCCGGGGGCCGAGTCGAGCCGCTTGGCGAGGCCGAAGTCGGTGATCTTGGGGAGCACGGAACCCGGAACGCGGAACCCGGTACCAGAACCCTCGGTCTTCGGCTCCGCGTTCCGCGCTCCGGGTTCCGCGCTCGCCAGCAGGATGTTGGCCGGCTTCAGGTCCCGGTGGACGACGCCCTGCGCGTGGGCGTAGTCGACCGCCCGGGCCAGCACCTCGACCAGGGCGGCGGCCTCCCGGGCCGGCCACGGCTGGCCCGGCCGGTGCTGGGCCAGGCTCCCGCCGTCGACGTACTCCAGGGCCAGGTACGGGTGGCCGCCGGCGTCTCCGACCTCGAACACCTGGACGATGTGCGGGTGCTGGAGGGCGGCCACGGCTTGGGCCTCCCGCCGGAACCGCTCCCGCTCGGTCGGCCCGGCGTGGGCCCCGGCCAGGATCATCTTCAGGGCGACGACCCGATCCAGGGCGACCTGCCGGGCCTTGTAGACGACCCCCATCCCGCCCCGCCCGACCTCGTGCAACACCTCGTACCCGGGGACCGCCCCCGGGGCCTCGCCGGACGGGGCCTCCGGGCGGTCGGTGAACTCGACCAGGGACGACCCGCCGGCCCCGACCCGGCTGCCCGAGTCCGGCCGCAGGTCGATCGTCAGGTCGGCGGCCAGCTCGGCGGTGTCGCCGCACACCGGGCAGGTGCGGACGGCCCCGTCGGCCCCCGGCTCGGGGGTCCAGCGGTGGCCGCGGCTGCACCGGTACTCGCCCGCCATCGCTCGACCCCGGACGGGATGCCGTACTAGCCGATTATCCACCCCACACCGGGCGGGTGGCAACCCGGCCCGCCCGCGGGCCGACACAGACTCTACTGTCGGGTTCGGGGGCGGGTGTCGGAAATTGGCCTGGAACGGCCCCGGCGGATGGCGTAAACAGGGGAACCCGCCGGGACCCCGGCCGACCGGGAAAGGACTCCCATGCCGCACCCCCTCGCCCACCCGACCGCGGTGATTTCGGCCGAGGCCGCGCTGGCCCCGGACGTGCGGGTCGGCCCGTACGCCGTGATTGACGGGGCGGTGGCACTCGGTCCGGGCTGTACCGTCGGCCCGCACGCCCACCTGATCGGCCCGCTGACGGCCGGCACGGGTAATACGTTCGGCACCGGGGCCGTGATCGGCGGCCCGCCCCAGCACACCACCTACGCGGGCGAGCAGACGACGATCGAGATCGGCGACGCCAACACCTTCCGGGAGCACGTCACCGTCCACCGGGGAATGCCCGCCGGGGTCGGACCCGGTACGGGAAAAACGGTAGTCGGCGACGGCAACCTGTTCATGGTCGGCAGCCACGTCGGCCATGACTGCCGGGTCGGCCACCACGGCATCTTTGCGAATTCGGCCCTGCTGGCCGGCCACGTCGAGACCGGCGACCGGGTGTTCCTGTCCGGCAATTCGGCCGTCCACCAGTTCTGCCGGGTCGGCCGGCTGGCCTTGCTCAGCGGGTCGTCGGCGTCGAGCAAGGACATCCCGCCGTTCTGGGTCATGCAGGACGTGAACCGGGTGTGCGGGGTGAACGTGATCGGGATGCGGCGGGCCGGCGTCCCCGCGGCCGAGATCAACGCCGTCCGCCGGGCCTTCCGGACGATCTACCTGCAAGGGCTGACCATCCCGCTGGCCCTGCTGAAAATCGAGGCCGAATCCGGCGGCCTGCCGGCGGTCCGGGAGCTGGTCGACTTCATCCGGGCGTCGAAGCGGGGCATCTGCGGCCCGGCGTCGCTGCACGGCCGCAGCGAGGACGCGGCGGCATGACGGGGGCCTGCCGATGGAGCGGTGGGACGCCCTGGTGATCGGCGGCGGGTTCTACGGCCTGTACCTGGCCGAGACCCTGGCGGCCCGGCTGCCGCGGGTCCTGCTGTGCGAGCGCGGCCCCGAGCTGATGGGCCGGGCGTCCTACGCCAACCAGGCCCGCGTCCACAACGGCTACCACTACCCCCGGAGCGTCCTCACGGCCGTCCGCAGCCGGGCCAACTTCCCCCGGTTCGCCGACGAGTTCCGGCCGGCCGTCCGGTCCGACTTCGACAAGCTGTACGCCGTCGCCCGGCGGGACTCGAAGGTGACGGCCGCCCAGTTCGTCGCGGCCATGCGGCGGGTCGGGGCGCCGATCGATCGGGCGGAACCGGCCGAGCGAAAACTGTTCGACCCGGCCCTGATCGAGGACGTGTTCCGGGTGACGGAGTTCGCCTTCGACTCCTCCGAATTGAAGCGACTGATGGCCGAGCGGGTCCGCCGGGCGGGCGTCACGGTCCGACTGAACACGGCCGTCGAACGGGTCGGCCCGCTGCCGGGCGGGGCGGTCCGAGTCCGCCTGGCCGACGGCGAGGTCCACGCGGGGATGGTCGTGGGCTGCGGGTACGCCAACACCAACGCCGTCGGGGCGGCCTCCGGGCTGCCGGTCGTCCCGCTCAAGCACGAGCTGACCGAGATGGCGCTGGTCGAGGTCCCCGCGGCGGTCCGTGACATCGGGGTGACGGTCATGGACGGGCCGTTCTTCTCGTGCATGCCGTTCCCGCCGCGGGGGCTGCACACCCTCAGCCACGTCCGGTACACCCCGCACGGCCACTGGTACGACGGCCTGCCGGGCGAGGGCTACCTGCCGGCCGACGAGGTGTTCGCCGCGGCCGAGAAGCGGACCGCCTTCCCGCACATGGTCCGGGACGCGGCCCGGTACATGCCGGCGTTGTCCGGCTGCGAATACCGCGGCTCACTCTGGGAGGTGAAGACGGTGCTACCGCGGAGCGAGTCCGACGACAGCCGGCCGATCCTGTTCCGCCCGGACCACGGCCTGCCCAACTACCACGTCGTCCTCGGCGGGAAGATCGACAACGTCTACGACGTGGCCGACGAGTTGGCCCGGCACCTCGGCTGGACGACCTCGACCCCGGCCCGGGAGGCGGCATGACCCGGCCCGACATCTTCGTATCGGCGGTGGCCGTCCTCCGGAGCTACGCCCGGTTCCTGCCGGCGTTCGTGGCCGAGACGGTCCGCACCCTCGACGCCCGGTACGCTAACTTCGAGCTGGTGCTGATCGACAACGGCTCGCGGGACGAGACCCCGGCCGTCGTCCGCGACCTGCTCAAGGCCCACCGGTGCGTCCGCTACCTCCGGCTCTCCCGCCGGCAGAAGGCCGAGACGGCGGTGATGGCCGGCCTCGACGCGGCCATCGGCGACTTCGTCGTCACCCTGCACCCGGAGTACGACCCGCCGGCCGACATCCCGGCCCTGGTCGAGCGGTGCCGGGCCGGGGCGGACGTGGTGGTCGGGGTGGCCCCGTACCCGTCCCCGCCCGGGCCACTCTACCGGATGCTCCGCTGGGGCTTCTACCGGGCCACCCGCGGGCTGCTCGGCCTCGACCCGGTCCGGGCCGGCGGCAACTTCCGCTGCCTGAGCCGGTCGGCGGTCAACGCCCTCACCCGGGTCCGCCGGCGGCGGCGGTTCTTCGGGCAGTTGGCCGCCGAGATCGGGCTGACGGCCGAGGAACACCCGTACCGGTTCCTGGCCCGGGGCGGGAAGCCGCCGCGGGTGAACCTCCGGCGGGCGGTCCGGGCGGCCGCCAGCATGGCGGTGAACAGCTCCCCGGCCCCGCTCCGGCTCGTGAGCGTTCTAGGCCTGCTCGGGAGCGGACTGAGCTTCCTCTACAGCCTGTACGTCGTCGGGGTCTACCTGACCAAGCCGGACGTGATGCCCGGCTGGACGACGTTGAGCCTCCAGGTCAGCGGCCTGTTCGTGCTGGTGTTCGTCATGCTCTCCCTGATCGGCGAGCACCTGGGCCGGCTCCTGGACGAGGCGGTGGACCGGCCGCTCTACCACGTCCGGGAGGAGCAGGCCAGCACCGTCATGTTGGCCGACCCGGCCCGCCGGAACGTGACCGCCGCGGCCACGGAGGACGGCCGATGACCGGCGTGCCCGCGTATACGGCGAACGAGTTCGCCCCGAAGGGGGCCGACTACTGCGTCTGCGTGTTCGTGCTGAACGAGAGCGGCAAGGTCCAGAAGCAGCTCGCGGCGATGCGGCACCAGTGCCCGGGGGTGGCCGATGTCATCGTCGCCGACGGTGGCAGCACCGACGGCTCGACCGATCACGCGGTACTGGAACGGCTGGGGGTGAACACCCTGCTGACCAAGACCGGCCCGGGGAAGCTCGGGGGCCAGATGCGGATGGCCTTTTCGTGGGCGCTGGCCCGGGGGTACAAGGGCGTCGTCGTGGTCGACGGGAACGGCAAGGACGGGGTGGACGCCGTCCCGACCTTCGTCCGCAAGCTCGGAGCCGGTTTCGACCACGTGCAGGGGTCGCGGTTCGTCCGCGGCGGCGTGTCGGAAAACCTGCCGCTGGGCCGGTGGCTGGGGGTCAAGCTGCTGCACGCCCCGCTGCTGTCGTTGGCCGCCCGCCGGCGGTACACGGATACCACCAACGGGTTCCGGGCCTACAGCCGGCGGTTCCTCGAAGACCCCCGGGTGGCCGTCTTCCGGGACGTGTTCGCCGGGTACGAGTTGCACTACTACCTGGCCGTCCGGGCGGCCCGGCTGGGGTTCCGGGTGTGCGAAATCCCGGTCGCCCGCCGGTACCCGGCGAAGGGGCCGACGCCGACCAAGATCAGCCCGGTCCGCGGCAACCTGCGGGTGCTGCGGTGCCTGTTCGCCGCCTGCCTCGGGCGGTACGACCCCTGACCGGGCGAGCCCCGAGCGTGAGCGAGGGGAGGGGTGACCTCCCCTCGCTCACGCTCGGGGCTCGCCGGGGAGAAGCCATGCCCGACGCCCTGATCGGCCACACCGGGTTCGTCGGCGGCAACCTGGCCGCCCAGCACCGGTTCGACGCCTGGTACAACTCGAAGAACGTCGAGGCCGTCCGCGGCCGGCGGTTCGACACCCTGGTGGTCAGCGGGATGCCGGCCGCGATGTGGGTCGCCAACGCGAACCCCGACGCCGACCGGGCCTGCCTCGACCGGCTCTGGGGCTGCGTGTCCGAATGCCGGGCGGCCGCCGTCGTGGTCGTCTCGACCGTGGCCGTCTACCCGGCCCCGGCGGCGGTGGACGAGGACACCCTGATCGACCCGCTGTACCAGCCGCCGTACGGCCGGCACCGGCTGGAACTCGAACGCCGGGCGGCCGACCACTTCCCGCGCGTCCTGAGCGTCCGGCTGCCGGCCCTGTACGGCCCGGGGCTGAAGAAGAACGCCCTGTACGACCTGTTGCACAACAACCAGGTGGAGAAGGTCCACGCCGACGCGGCGTACCAGTTCTACCCGCTCGGCCGGCTCTGGCGCGACATCGCCGCCGCCCTCCGGGCCGGGCTGTCGGTCGTCAACCTGGCCACCGAGCCGGTGACGATGCGGGAGGTCGCCCGGGCGGCGTTCGGGCGGGACTTCGACAACGACCCGGGGACGACCCCGGCCCGGTACGACGTGCGGACCAAGCACGCCGAGGTGTTCGGCGGCCGGGGCGGGTACGTCGAGGACCGCGGCCGGGTGCTGGCCGGTCTGGCGGCGTTCGTCGCCGGCGAGCGGGCGGGGGCCGCGGCGTGAGGCTGGCCGTTTCTAACATCGCCTGGCCGGCGGACCAGGACCCGGCCGTCGGCCGGGTCCTGGCGGACCTGGGCGTCGCCGGCATCGAGGTGGCCCCGACGAAGGTCTGGCCCGACCCGCCGGCCGCGACCGACGCCGAGGTCGAGGTATACCGCCGATTCTGGGCCGGGTTCGGCATCGAGGTCGTCGCGGCCCAGGCCCTCCTGTTCGGCCGGCCCGAGCTGACGATCTTCGACTCGGCCGAGACCCGTTGCGAGACTCTGGTTTATCTGCGTTCCATCGTGCGGCTCTGTTCCCGACTGGGTACCCGGGCGCTGGTGTTCGGGTCGCCGAGGAACCGACGGATCGGATCGACACCGCCGACCGAAGCCCGGGCGATCGCCGCCGACTTCTTCGGTCAACTCGCCGACGCGGCCGCCGACGCCGGGACGACGATCATGCTGGAGGCGAACCCGCCGGAGTACGGGGCCGACTTCATCACTACCGCGGCCGAGGCGATCGAACTGGTCCGTGAACTGAACCACCCGGCCTTCCGGCTGCACCTCGATACCGCCTGCATGACCCTGGCCGGCGACCCGGTCCGCGAAACGTTCGACGCCGGGTTCGGCCTCGTCCACCACTTTCACGTCAGCGAACCCAGCCTGGCCCCGCCGGGGGCGTCGGGGCGGGTTGATCACGCCGCCTTCGCCGCCGAGCTGGCCGGCCGCGGCTACGCCGGTTGGGTGTCGCTGGAGACGCGGGAGCCGTCGCCGTTCGACCTCGACGCCTTCGCCGGGTCGGTGCGCCGGTTCGTCGAGCAGTACCGGGGGGCCGCCGGATGACCGCCGCCCTGCCCCGGTTCCGCCTGCCGCCGACACGTCGGGCCGTCGCGCCCCACCCGGCCCAGCGGGTCGCGCTGGTCGTTTGGGCGGTGCTGCTGGCCGGAGTCGCTGGGCGGGTGCTGGCCGGGCCGACCCGGTCGCACACGGTGGTGCCGATCTACCTGGCGGCGGCGGAACACTGGCTGGCCGGCGACGACCTCTATCGGGTTGCGCCGGGGATGGACATCTTCCGCAACCCGCCGTGGTTCGCGGCCGCGTTCGTGCCGCTGACGGCGATCCCCGAGAAGGCCGCCGGGTTGCTCTGGCGGGGCCTCGGGGCGGCGGTGTTCCTGCTCGGGCTGCGGGCCTGGCTGCGGGATGGGCTGCCGCGGCCGCTCACCCCGGGCGAGACGGGTGCCGTGTTCGCCCTCGCCGCCATCCCGGCCGTCCCGAGCCTCAACAACGGTCAGACCAACCTGTTGCTTATCGGTGGGTTGCTGTTCGGGGCCGCCCGCGCCGCCCGCGCACGGTACTGGTCGGCCGGCGGTTGGCTCGCCCTGGCGGCCGGGCTGAAGGTCTACCCGGCCGCCGTCGCCCTGCTGATCGGCTGCGCTCGGCGGAGGGCGCTCCCGGTGTTCGCGGTCGGGTGCGTCGGGTTCGGCGTCCTCCCCTTCCTCACACAATCACCGGGGTACGTCGTCGGCCAGTACGCCGAGTTCGTCCGCAGCGTCCGGGCCGACGACCGGGCCAATTCCGACCCCGGGCGGGCACCCCAGGACGTGTTCTTCGTCTGCCGGGTCTGGGGGCAACCGCCGCGGCGGGACGTGTACCTCGGGCTGAAGCTGGCCGCGGCCGCCGGGATGGCCGGGCTGGTGTTACTGGTGGCCCGACGCGACCCGCAGGCCGCGGTGCCGCTCGCCCTCGGCCTCGGCTGCGGCTGGGTCACGGTCCTCGGCCCGGCGACCGAGGCCCACACTTACGTCGTCCTCGGCCCGACCGCCGCCATCGCGCTCGTGACCGCCTTGCGGCCGCGGTCGTTCGCCGACTGCCTCCGGCTGTCGCTGGCCGGGTGCGGGTACGTCCTGCTCGTCTTCCCCCTCGTCCGCGACGGCTTCCCGGGCGGCCGCCCGTACCACCAACTCGCCCTCCAGCCGATCGGCGGCTGCCTCGTCCTTTCGGCCGTGATCTGGAGCGGCGTCCGGAATTTGTTGCACGCGCGGCCCCGGGTGGCGACATGATAAAGGCATGTCCCGCGTCGCCGCCGCCCTCTCCCGCCGGCTGTCGGCCCTGATCGAGGCCCGGACCGACGGGCAGCTCCTCGCCGCCTTCCTGACCGACCGGGACGAATCGGCGTTCGCCGAACTCGTCCGCCGGCACGGCCCGCTGGTGTGGGGTGCCTGCCGCCGGCTGCTGCCCGACCCGGCCGACGCCGAGGACGCCTTCCAGACGACCTTCCTCGTGCTAGTCCAACGGTCGCGCCGGCTGACCGGGCAGGCGGCGGTCGGGCCGTGGCTCTACCGGGTGGCCGCGTGGACCGCCCGGAACGTCCGCCGGCGGAACGCCCGCACGCTCGCCCGGCGTCAACCGCTCTCGCCGGCCGTGGTCGATCCGTCCGCCGGCCCGTCGGCCCTGGACCTCCGGGCCGACCTCGACGCCGCCCTCCTCGCGCTGCCCGAGAAGTACCGCACCCCGCTGGTCCTGTGCCACCTCCAGGGGTGGACCCGGCGGGACGCGGCCGCCGCCATTGGCTGCCCGGAAGGAACCCTGTCGTCGCTCCTGTCGCGGGGCCTCGACCGGCTGCGGCACCTGCTCCGGTCGCACGACCCGGCCCGGCTGCTGACGCTGGCCGGGGCCGGGCTGCCGGCGGCCCTGGCGGCGAACACGGTCCGGGCGGCGGTGGACGGAAAACTGATCGCGGCCGGGGTGGCGTCCTCCGCCGTCTCCCAACTGGTCGAAGGGGTGGTCCACATGTTCTGGGTGAAGAAGACGACGGCGGCCGCGGCCGCCCTGTGCGTGGTCTTCGGGACGGGGATCGGGGTCGGCGTCAGCGTCCGCCCGGTCCCCGGGCTGGCCGGTGACGGGGACGGGGACGGCCCGCCGACCAAGCTCGACAAGTTCGCGGCCGCCGACCTCGACGCCCTCAAGGCCGAGGTGGCCGCGGCCGAGGAGGTGCTGAAGGCGGCCGAGGAGGGGGTCAAGCTGACCCGCGAGAAGCTGAAACTCACCCAGGCGGCGGCGGACAAGGGCCAGGTCGCGGCGGCCGAGGTGCTGCAGGACCAGATCGCCCTCACCCGGTTGGAGGAGAACGCGGCCAACGCCCGGCAGAAGCGGGCCGCGGCCATATCCCGGCTAAAGGCGGCCCAGGACCCGGCGGCCGCGAAGCGGGGCCTGTTCGAGGCGGCCGACAAGCCGGTCGTCCAGCCGGCGGCCGCCGACCTCGACCTGCTCCGGGCCGAGCTGGCCGCCGCCGAGGACGCCCTGAAAGCCGCGACGGAAGGCGTTCGGTTGGTGACGGAGAAAGTCGAGCTGGTGCGGAAGCAGGTCGAGCGCGGGGCCGTGTCGAATGCCGCACTCCTCGACAGCGAGATCGCCCTGACCCGGTTCCAGGAGAACGCGGCCAACGCCCAGCAGAAGCGGCAGGCGCTGTTGTCGAAATACCGGGCGGCGGAAGCCCAACTGAAGGATAAGCCGGCCGCCGCCAAGCCGGCCGCCACGCCCGGGCAGCCGGCCGCCAACACGAACGACCTCGCCCGCAAGGAAATCGAAACCGAGGCCGTGTTGAAGGCCCTCCTCGCCCGGGTCCAGGAGATGGAGGCTTGGGAGAAGAATGCCGACCGGGTGCGGCGGGACTTGGAAAACGCGAGGAAGGAGGTCGAGTGGGCCCGGTCGCAACTGGCCGCAATCCGCAAGCAGCGGGCGGCCGCACCCCCGCCGGCCGGGCAGAAGCTGACCGACGTGGTCAGCTACCCGTTCCACCTGACCGTCGGCGGGAAGGGTGCCGAGTGGCCGTACCGGGTGAAGGAGTACGGCCCGGACGGGCACGGGGTCGGGACGGCCGCGTTCGACAACCCCGCCGTGTTGGCCAAGTATCTCGCCCGGGTGGCCCAGGGGCCGGGCCTGGCCAAGGGTGTCGGGGTCCGCATCCTCGCCCCGAAGGACGCCCCGGCCGACTGGGTCAAGGCGGCGGCCGACGCCGTCAAGGCGGCCGGCCTCGGGGCGGAACTGACCCCCCTTGCCGCCGACCCGGCCAAGCCGGCGGCCGCCCTGGCGGAGTACCAGCGGGCGCTGCAGTTGCTGCAGCTCGACGAGGCGAAGCGACAGGAGCAAACCCAGGACCAGTTGAAGCGGGCGTTGGACTTCCTCGGCAAACAGGCCGAGGACCAGGCCCGCCAGAAGGACACCGAGGCGAACTACAAGAAGGAAATCGACGCCCTCTACCAGCGCATCCGGGAACTCGAAGGGAAGAAGCCGGCCGACCCCGCGAGGCCGCCGGCCAGCCCGGTCAACCCGCCCCCGCGGAAGGAGTAGCCGGGGCCGCCCGTTCACCGGCCGGGAGGCCGGTGCCACCAAACCGGGCCGGCCCCTTGTCGGCCGGCCGCCGGTTCGACATAATCTCCTTCTGCCCCGCGTCGGGGCGCCGGGGCGGCTTGCCGGGCAAGCCGCTCCCGTTGCGTTTGGGGTCCTACCGGCCGGGCGAGAGTACCGCGGGCCGATCCCGCGACAGGGTAGCCGGCCGCCGGGGTGCTCACATGGCCGAGACCGTCAAGCTGACCGCCCAGCCCCGGACCGGGTCCGGGTCCCGGGCCGCCGCCAAGCTCCGCAAGCGGGGCCTCGTCCCCGGCGTCGTCTACGGCCACAAGGAGGCGAACGTCTCCGTCACCGTCGACGCCGACGAGCTGGACCGGGCCATCCGGGTCAAGCACGCCCGGGTCCTCGACCTCCAGCTCGACGGCAAGAGCGAGACCGTTCTGATCCGCGAGCTCCAGTGGGACTACCTCGGCAAGGAGATGCTGCACATCGACTTCGCCCGGGTGTCGGCCACCGACCGGGTCAAGGTGACGGTCCCGGTCGAGCTGCGGAACAGCCCGAAGGCGACCGGCGGGGCGGTCCTCGACCAGCCGCTGCACACCCTGCACGTCGAGTGCTCCCCGGCCCAGATTCCGGAGGCCATCCGGATCGACCTGACGAACCTCACCCTCGACAAGCCGATCCACGTCCGGGACCTGACCCTGCCCGAGGGGGTGACGGTCCTCGAGTCCCCGGACGCGATGGTCGTCCACCTGAAGATGCCCGGGGCCGAGCCGACCGCCCCGACCGCCCCGGCCGAGCCGGGGGCCGGCCCGGAGGTCATCAAGAAGGAGAAGAAGACGGAGGACGAGGACGAGAAGAAGTGATCAGTCATCAGTAACCAGTCGGCAGTCGAGCCTCGATCGGTCGGGCCTGGTACTGATCACTGGTTACTGTTCACCGATCACCGGTCGCTGCCATGAAGGTCGTCGTCGGCCTCGGGAACCCCGGCCCGAAGTACGCCGGGACCCGGCACAACGTCGGGTTCGACGTGGTCGACTACCTGGCCGCGGCCCCCGGCTGCTCGGCCTTCCGGGAGCGGTTCGAGGCCCTGGTCGCCGAGGCCAAGGAAGGCGGCGAGGCGGTCCTGCTGGTCAAGCCGCTGACGTTCATGAACCTGAGCGGCCGGGCGGTCCGGGCGGTCCTCGACTTCTACAAGCTCCCGCCGGACGGCCTGCTGGTCGTCTGCGACGACTTCAACCTGCCGCTCGGAAAGCTCCGGCTGCGGGCCAAGGGGAGCCACGGCGGGCAGAATGGGCTGCGGAACATCCAGGACCAGCTCGGCACGGATGCCTACGCCCGGCTGCGGATCGGGGTCGGCCAGCCGAACCCGGGGGACGCGGTGGACCACGTCCTGTCGCGGTTCAAGCCCGGCGAGCGGGCGGCCGTCCAGGACGCGGTGGCCCTGGCCGCCCAGGCCGTCGTGGCCTGGGCCCGGGGCGGGACCGAGGCCGCCATGAACCGGTTCAACGGCCCGGCCGACGACGACAAAGCCAAGGCGAAGAAGGAGAAGGCGAAGAAGGGCGAGAAGACGGACGAGCCGCCGAAGCCGGCTTGACGCCGCCGCCACTTTGAACTTTGAACTCGAAACTTTAAACTGACCCGACGGTTGCTCCCCTCCCGGCGGGCGGGAGGGGTCCCGGGGCGCGGCCCCGGTTCGAACCACAGTAACCCGCGGCCCTCACCCGGCCGCCACCGCCAGGGGCTCCGATGCCGGTCAACACCTACGAGACGCTGTTCCTGCTCGACCCGACCAAGCTGGCCGCCGACGGGGACGCCGTCCGCAACCAGGTCCACCACATCCTGGAGCGGCACGGGGCCCAGATCGTCGTCGCCCGGGAGTGGAACTACAACCAGAAGCTGGCCTACCCGATCGAGAAGCAGAAGAAGGGGGCGTACCACATCGTCTACTACACGATGGACAGCGCCAAGCAGGTCGGGATCGAGGCCGACTTCAAGCTGGCCGAGGGGGTGATCCTCCGGCAGATGACGCTGAAGATCGACCCGAAGTGGCACGACGAGATCATGAACGTCGCCCAGAACGAGGGCGGCAAGGAGTTCGCCATCCGCGGGATGCGGGACGAGACCACCGTCCAGACCGACCCGGCCGCGATCGGGGCCGAGCCGGCCGTCGGCGGGCTGGTCAGCGAGGCCCCCGGGCGGGGCGGCCCGGACCGGGACGGGGCCGACAAGGACGGCGGGTTCGGCGGCGGCCCCCGGCGGGGCGGCCGGCGGCCCGAGCCGGCCGGCGAGAAGCCGACATAGCCGGTCGCACGAAGGTCATTGGTTCGGCCGCAGGGTGTGCGGGGTGCTGAACCAAACCAACGGGCGGCGGCCGGAGCCCGCCCGCTACCGACCTTGTGCCGCCCCCGCCGGATCGCGTACCTTCGTGAGTTGGACGCCGCCCCGACTTTCCACACTGTAGCCGAACGTAACTTCCCCGGGGGGCGGGTCCGACACGAGGCGCGGACATGGCGACGCTGAACAAGGTGATGCTGATCGGCCGGCTGACCAAGGACCCCGACCCGCCCCGGGCGATGCCCAGCGGCGGGCAGGTGATCTCGTTCCGGCTGGCCGTCGGCCGGAGCAAGAAGAACCCCCAGACCGGGCAGTGGGAGAACGACCCGAACACGCTGTACATCGACTGCGACGCGTTCACCAGCCCGGGCCAGAAGCGGGACTTGGTGAGCCTGGTCCAGCAGTACTGCAAGCGGGGCGATCAGATCTTCGTCGAGGGCCGCCTGCGGTTCGACGAGTGGGAGGACAAGAACGGGGGCGGGAAGCGGTCGAAGCACAAGCTGGCGATCGACAGCCTGGAGTTCCTGGGCGGCAAGTCCGGCGGGGACGAGGGCGGGGCCGGCGGCGAGGGCGGCAGCCGGGCCGTCAGCCGCGGCGGGAGCTACGGCGGAGATCGGAAGAGC
>JAIEQN010001134.1 GCA_019747685.1 Gemmataceae bacterium | reverse complement strand
GGCGGTTCACGACCGCCGACGCCCGGGTCAAGCTCCGGCGACTCTACCCCGCACCTCAAAAGTGATGACCGACTAGACTCCGTGCCCCTGCACGGAGGCCCCGGGATGGACATCTTCCTCGACCTGACCGACCGCTTCCCGTTCCGCTTCGATGTCGACCGGATGCGGGCCGAGGTCCAGGCCGTCCAGTCCGACCCGCTCTGGTTCGAGCACTACGACCCCACCCTGTCCCGCGGCTGGAAGGCGATGCCGCTGGTCTCCCAGCACGGCCGGATGGACGGCCCGGAGTCGCAACGGTGGGGGGACGTGGCCGAGTTCCGCCGCACCCCGATCGTGAACCGGATGCCGTACTTCCGGACGATCCTCGACGCCTTCAAGTGCCCGCAGGGGCGGGTCCGTGTGCTGAAACTGATGCCCGGGGCCGGGATTGACCTCCACCGGGACGTGGCCGAGGAAGCCGCCGGGTTCGCGTACAACAAGGTCCGGCTGCACGTCCCGATCCGGACCAACGACAAGGTCGTCTTCCACCTCGGCTGGCGGCTGATCCGGATGGCCCCGGGCCGGCTGTACTACTGCGACTTCACCAAGCCGCACTTCGTCCGCAACGACGGCGATGTCCCGCGGATCCACCTCGTCCTCGACCTGGTGGTGAACGACTTCCTCCGGGGCGTCTTCCCGCCGACCACCGCGGCCGAGCGGTTCGGCCACTGGGTCAAGCGGCAGACGGTGCCGTGGTACTGGTCGGCGATCAGCGCCACGACGGCGACCAAGAAGCGGTTCTGGAGGACGTACAACGGGTCGGTGGTGCAGACGGTCGCCCGCAAGGTCCGGGGCAGGACGGCGGAGGCGGTCGGGGCCGGACGATAATGATCAGCACCGGCAAGATGCCGGTGCCACGAAAGCAGGGTCCAGCCACCGCCTTCGTGGCACCGGCATCTTGCCGGTGCAAGCATGTGTTTACTTCCTCGCCAACTGCTCCCGGGCGGCCTTCAGGACGGCCTCGGCCGTGAACCCGAAGTGCTTGAGCAGGTCCTTGAGCGGGGCCGACTTGCCGAACGAGTGCATCCCGATGACCGCCCCGGTCGGCCCGGCGTACCGCTCCCAGCCGAACACGCTGGCCATCTCGACGCACACCCGCCGGGTACATGCCGGCGGGATCACCGAATCCCGGTAGGCCTGGTCCTGCTGCTCGAACAAGTACCACGACGGCAGGCTCACCACCCGGGCCTTTACCCCCTCCGCGACCAGCTTCTCGTAAGCCTCGACGCAGAGCTGCACCTCGCTCCCGGTGCCGATCAGGATCAAGTCGGGGACGCCCCCGCCGGCGTTGTCCGCGAGAACGTACCCGCCCTTGGCCAGCCCCGACGCCGGGGCGTATTTCTTGCGGTCGAGCGTCGGCAGGGCCTGCCGGGTCAGGGCCAGCACGCACGGGTTATGCTGGAGTTGCACCGCCACCTTGTACGCCTCGGCCACCTCATTCGCGTCCCCGGGCCGGATCAGGACCAGGTTCGGCATCGCCCGCAGGCTGGCCAGGTGCTCGATCGGCTGGTGGGTCGGGCCGTCCTCGCCGACACCGATCGAGTCGTGGGTGAAGACGTACAGGACGGGGATGTGCATCACCGCCCCGAGCCGGAGCGAGCCGCGGCCGTAGTCGCTGAAGATGAAGAAGCCGCTGGCGTAGCCCCGCAGGTTCGACAGCACCACGCCGTTGAGGATGGCCCCCATGGCGTGCTCGCGAACGCCGAAGTGAATGTTCCGGCCGGCCGGGGTGGTCCGGGTGAACACCCCCGCCCCGTCGAACTTCAGGAACGTCTTGGTGGACGGGTTCAGGTCGGCCGCCCCGCCGACCACCCACGGGACATTCTTGGCGATGGCGTTCAGGACCTGCCCGGAGCTGTCCCGGGTGGCCAGGCCCTTCGCGTCGGCCGGGAAGACCGGGATGTCCTTGTCCCACCCGGCCGGCAGCTCCCGCTTTTCTAGCGTTTCGAGCTGCTTAGCCTGCTCCGGGTACTTCCCCTTGTACTCGGCATAGAGCTTCGCCCAGGCGGCCCGGGCCTCGGCCCCCCGCTTGCCGATGCCGTCCTGGAACCGCCCGTAGACGCCGTCCGGAACCAGGAACTGCGCGTCCTCCGGCCAGCCGAAGAACTTCTTGGTCAGCTTGACCTCGTCCACGCCCAGCGGCTCGCCGTGGGCCTCCTTAGTGTCCTGCCGGTGCGGCGACCCGTAGCCGATGTGGGTGCTGACGACGATGAGGGTGGGCTGGTGGGTGATTTCCCGGGCCGCCTTGAGGGCCGCGGAGAACTGCGTCAGGTCGTTGCCGTCCGGCACCCGGACGACGTTCCACCGGTAGGCCAGGAACCGGGTCGCCACCTCCTCGGTGAACGCCAGGCTGGTGCTGCCGTCGATCGAGATGCGGTTGTCGTCGTAGATCAGGGTCAGGTTGCCCAGCCCGAGGTGCCCGGCCAGGGACGCCGCCTCGCTGGCGACGCCCTCCATCATGCAGCCGTCGCCGCAGATGGCGTAGACGTGGTGGTCGAACAGCTTCTCGAACCCCGGCCGGCCGTAGTACGCGGCCATCCACCGCCCGGCGATGGCCATCCCGACGGCGTTGCCGACGCCCTGCCCGAGCGGCCCGGTGGTCGTCTCGACGCCGGACGTGGCCTCCTGCTCGGGGTGGCCCGGGGTGCGGCTGTCGAGTTGCCGGAAGAGCTTCAACTGGTCCAGCGGCAGGGACGGCCGGTCGACGACGTTGCGGTGTTCGTCCCGGTCCCTGACCCCGGCCAGGTGGATGAGGGCGTACAGGAGCATCGAGGCGTGGCCGTTGCTGAGCACGAACCGGTCGCGGTTCGGCCAGTACGGGTCGGCCGGGTCGTAGACGAGGTGCCGGTTCCACAGGGCGTAGGCCACGGCCGCCAGCCCCATCGGGGCCCCGGGGTGGCCGCTGTTCGCCTTCTGGACCGCG
This sequence comes from Gemmataceae bacterium, assembly GCA_019747685.1. Lineage (GTDB taxonomy): Bacteria > Planctomycetota > Planctomycetia > Gemmatales > Gemmataceae > Urbifossiella. The sequence goes on along the minus strand of JAIEQN010001134.1, from coordinate 10,411 downwards.
TCCATCGCCAGCGTGCGGATGGTGTTGACGCACACCCCGTCGAGGTCGTCGAAGTCGGGCGGGGCCTTGCTGACGGCGTGGTCGGAGGCGGACATGGGGTCCTCGGTGCGGGGGCCGGCGGTGCGAAATCGATGGCAGGATACGAGGTCCGGCGGGCGGGGCAACGCGGCCGCCGGTCGCGCCGCCGGTGCGGGGTGTGCGGCCGGGCGGGCGGGCCGGGGGAGGCCGAAAACCCCTGGCCTGGGCCGCGGGGAGGGAAAAATGCCGGATATTGCAGGAGAAATCCCGGCCGCCCGTTGACGCCGGCCATGAAACCCCTTAGTTTCTCGGGCAGTTCCGGGTTCAAACACCCCCCGACCGGAGAGACAGACCATGGCCAAGGCCGCAGCCGGTAAGCCCGCGAAGAAGGCGATGACCAAGTCGGCGTTCGTAGCCGAACTCGCCGAGAAGGCCGAGCTGAGCAAGAAGCAGGTGGACGCGGTCCTGGAGGGCATCGTCGAGATCGTCCAGGCCCAGCTCAAGCAGAAGGGCGGGAAGTTTACCCTGCCCGGGCTGGCCCGGCTGTCGGTGACCAAGAAGGCGGCCGTCAAGGGCGGGGTCGAGAAGACCAACCCGCTCAACGGCCAGAAGTACGTCACCAAGGACAAGCCGGCCTCGGTCCAGGTCCGGATGCGGCCGATCAAGGCCCTGAAGGAGGCCCTGAACCAGTAGCCCCCGGCGGATCGTCGGTCAGCAGGTCGGCCGGGGTCTTGCCCCGGTCGGCCTCGGCCTGGTCGATGACCGCCCGGGCGCGGTCGGCGTCGGCGGCGTGGACCCACAGTTCCACCGACGTGGGTAGAGCGGTCCCGAAGCTGGCCTCCAAGTCCTCGCCCAGGACCCGGCCCTCGATCCCCTCGTCGGCCAGGGCCTGCTTGTACAGCTCGATCACCACCATCTCGCCGGCCGCGACCTTGACCACGTCGTGCGGGTCGGTACTCATCGAAGCCCCCTGTTCGGTGGCACAGGCATTCCTGCCTGTGCTGTTGAACTGCACAGGCAGGAATGCCTGTGCCACCGGAACTGCGCCCTTCCGGCCTGCAACCGGCGTTCCGGCCGGCACCCGGTTTGCCGCTTGACCTATCCGCGGTCCGGGCGACCGGGTATCGTGTCAACGGACGCGGCGACGGCCGAACAGGAGGACCCGCCCCGCGGGGACCGGCGATGTCCGATCCGAGCGACCACCCGGGCCGAGTCCGGGTGGTGACATCGGCCCTGGCCCTGCACGCCCCGCCGGCCGACCCGGCGGACCCGCCCGAACTCGCCGACCCGCCGCCGGACGGCGCCGTCCTCCACCCGCCGGCCCCGGGCGACCCGGCCCTACGGCGGTGGTTCCTGGTCCAGGCCTGGCACGAACTCCGGCTGACCGCCCGGATGTACTTCGACCCCCGCTACCGGATCAGCCGGACGACCCAGTTCCTGACACCGGTGATCCTCGGGCTGTTCGTCCTGAATTACTTCTTCTTCGTGGTCTGGTTCCCGCTCCCGCTGGTCGGGTGGGTGGTCGGCCCGATCCTCAACCAGTTCGGGTGCGTCGTCCTCGGCGTCCTGGCGTACAAGTTACTCCAGCGCGAACTCGCCCGCTACCAGGATGTGCTGGATTACCTGGCCCGGTACGGCCGCTGACCCGCGGCCGCGGGTCAGCGGAAGGCAAAAGGAAAGAAGCAAACCGAACCCGAACCGGCACCTTCCTGTCTCCCTTTTGCCTCCATCCGTTATCCCTTTGCCTTCCGAGCAATGATCCGCCTCGGCGTCAACATCGACCACGTCGCCACCCTCCGGCAGGCCCGGCGGGCGAAGGAGCCGGACCCGGTCGCGGCGACCGTCCTGGCCACCCTCGGCGGGGCCGACGGGATCACCGTGCATCTCCGGGAAGACCGCCGGCACATCCAGGATCGGGACGTGTTCCTCTTGCGGGAGGCCGTCACGACCCGGCTGAACCTAGAGATGGCCACGGCCGACGAGATTGTGGCGATCGCCCTGAAGGTCAAGCCGGACGAGGCCACCCTGGTCCCCGAGAAGCGGCAGGAGCTGACCACCGAGGGCGGGCTGGACGTGATCGCCACCGAGCCGGCCACCGGGGCGGCGGTGGACAAGCTGAAGGCGGCTGGGATTCACGTCTCGCTGTTCATCGACCCGGCCCTGCCGCAGGTGGACGCGGCCAAGCGGCTCGGGGCGGACGCCATCGAGTTCCAGACGGCCAGCTATTCAGAGGCGGTCGGCCCGGCGGCCTTGGCGGCGGAGTTGGAGAAGCTGCGGGCGGCGACGGCCCACGCGATCGGGCTCGGGCTTCACGTCCACATGGGCCACGGGCTGAACTACTGGAACGTGCAACCCGTCGTCCGGATCGCCGGCGTCGAGGAGCTGAACATCGGCCACTCGATCGTCAGCCGGGCCGTCCTCGTAGGCATGGAGCGGGCCGTCCGGGAGATGAAGCAGGCGATGCAGGAACACCAGCCGAACCCGAAGCGGGCGTGAATCTCCGCCCAGGTCGAAGGCCTGGGTTCTCGATGATTCGACCAACTCCCCGTCCGCGACCGGCAGTTCCTGCGCCCCCCGGGCGTTCTCCAGCACATACTTTTGGAAGACGTAGACCCGCTCCTCGCGGGTGCCGATTACCCCCCGGTGCGGGCTGGCCGCCATGCCCTGTTGCACGCCCCGGTAGATCGACCCGTCCTCGGCGAACACCTTCTTCCCCACCATCGTCGCCACCGACCGCAGGCCCCGGTACAGGGCCCACGCCAGCGGGTTGCGGCGGTGGCCCCGCAGGGTGAAGAAGATGCACCGGTAGCGGCAGGTCGTCGGCCCGGTCGGGAAGACGCACTGCATCATCCGGAACGAGTCGAGCGAACTCCCCGTCGCGTGCGGGTGCAGCACCCGGTGCCAGTACTCGCCCGTCACCTTCTCCCCCAGCCGGCGGACGATCCAGTGCTGCATCCGGGTGGCGAACTCGTCCGGCTCCATCGTCTTGAACGAGGTGAACCGCTCGGTCAGCTCGTGCCAGGCGTTCGTCTCCGGCGGGAAGTCCTTGAACGTGTGTGGGTGGACCTGCGGGATGTGGTACGACTCCAGCGAGTTCTCCAGCACCACCTTCCAGTTGCACGGGAAGTCCTTCGCCCACGTCGCGGCGTGGCGGTAGGCCCCACCGTAACTCTGCCATAATTCCCACAGCGGCCCGACCCACTCCCTCAGGGACGGCCCGCCGTCGGTCAACTTGACGAACACCAGCTCGCCGCAGGTGGCTACCTGGAACCGGCGGAGGCAAGCGTTTTCCCGGTCCCACGGGCGGAACGCCTTGGCGTCCGGAATCCGGGCGGTCCGGCCGTCCTCCTGGAACTCCCACCCGTGGTACTGGCACCGCAGCTGCTCGGTCCGGCCCCGCGGCTTCTCGGTCAGCTTGCTGTGGCGGTGCGGGCAGACGTTCAGGAAGGCCCGCAACTGGCCGTCGAAGTTGCGGAGCAGGATCGGCGTTTCGAGCAGGTCGAGGGTCAGGAAGTCGCCCGGCCGGCGGAGGTCGCCGGCGGTGGCGACCGGGTGCCAGGCCGGGAGGAACAGGTGCCGCAGCTCGGCCCGGTACTGGGCCTCGGACGTGTAATGCTCCGGCCGGAGCAAATGCCGGAGGTGGTGCTGATGCACGAACATGTGGGTCTCGGTAGGCCGGGAGAGCCTACCGATTAACTGCACAAGTTGGGTAATCTGTGGCAAGGGGCGGGCCGGGTGATCGGGGTTCTCCCGACTCACCCGCCCGCCCCACCGTCATAAGCTGACTATGGAACTTACTTCCCGCCCAGCTTCTCCATCGTCAGCTCCGGCTGCCACATGGACAGGAAGGTCGGGAGCTTGGTCCGGTCGAGGCCGGGCAGGTTGGGGAACAGTCCGGCCCCCTGGAGCGGGATGTTCGGGGTGACGGCGTAGATCGAATACGCCGGGTCGTTCGACCGTCGGTACAGGACGACCTGCGGCCGGACGGCCCCGCCGCATCCGGCCTGGGCGGCCTGGTTGATGGCCGCGTCTAAGTCGCCCAGGGCGTCCACCATCCCCCGGGCCAGGGCCTGGGTGCCGGTGAAGATGCGGCCGTCGAGGGTGGTGCCTTCTTCGAGCCTCAGCCCCGGCCGGGCCTGCTGGACCTCGGCCCGCAACTGGTTGTGGAACTCGTCGGCCATCGTCTGGAGCAGGTACTTCTCGCCCTCCCGCAGGACCCGGGCGCTGGACCCGATGTCGGTCAGGTTCCCGGCCTTGATCGGCTGGGGGAGGATGTTGAACTGGGCCATCAGGTCCTGGAGGTTGAACAGGTTGAGGATCACGCCCACCCCGCCGGTGACGGTCGCCTCGCCGGCGAAGACGAAGTCCGCGGCGGTGGCCAGGTAGTAGGCCCCGCCGCAGGCGGTGTCGAGCAGACAGGCGACCACCGGCTTACCGCACCGGGCCTTGAACTCCAGCAGGTCCTGCCGCATGACCCGGCACGCGGCCACCCCCCCGCCGTAGCTGTTGACCCGCAGGACGACCGCCTTCACGCACCCGTCGGCGGCCGCGGCGTTCAGCTTCTCGCGGAACACGGCGACCGGGTTCTCGCCGACCGACATCGGGCCGACGAACGGGGTGTTCAGGATGATCCCGTCCACGTCCACGACGGCCACCCGGGCGGCCGCCGCCCCGGGCTGGACGACGACCGGCTTGATCGGCCCGGCGATCGGGCTGACCGGGGAGACCTCGACCCGGCTGTCGACTAGCCCGTCGATCCGGTTCTGGGTCCGAACGATATATCGCTGGCACCCGAGGGACGCCATCAATACCATGAGAATCGGAACCGTCTTGCCCATGGCCCGCGTCCCCGGGTCCTGAAGTTGCCCGAACGCCCCCACTTACGGCTTCATCGGCGTTTCCCCCCGGCCGGGTTCAACCTTCCCGGCCGGCGTAACACCTGTAACCATTCCCGCCCGCGCAGAAACCGACCGTCGGACGAGGATGTCACCCCTTCTCCCCTTCCAAACCCCCCGGAACGGGTCGTATTTTCCACTCTGCCCAAATTGCCAGACGCGGCCCGAGATTCGATACTGACCGTTCGTGGGTCGAGGGCCGCCCCGGGGCGGCCGACCGGCGACCCGTCCCCGCGAGGAGCGTGATGGAACCGTCCGACCTGATCGTCCTCACCCCGCCCGGGTCGGCGGACCCGGCCGTCGCCGTCGCGGCCGCCAGGGCCGGGGCCCGCGGCACCCTCGACCTGGAGTTCGGCGGCGACGCGGAGCGGGTGGGCGGGTCGGTCCGGCGGTTGGCCCGGTTCGCCCGGCGGTGGGGCGTGAAGGTCCGGCCCGACGCCGGGATCGGGCTGCCGGCGGACGCGCGGCCGGCCTGGGTTATCCTGGCCGGCGGCGACCTCCCGGAGCTGGCCGCGGCGGTCGAACAGTGGCGGGCCGCCGGGGCCGAGGTACTGGTCGAGGCGGTCAGCCTACCGGAGGCCGTCCGGGCGGCCGAACTGGGTGCCGACGGGGTCATCCTGAAGGGCCACGAGGCCGGCGGCCGGGTCGGGGCCGACACCACATTCGTGCTGGTCCAGAAGTGGCGGCGGCAGGCCGACCGGGCCGGCCTGAAACTGCCGTTCTGGGTCCAGGGCGGCATCGGCCTGAACACCGCTGCGGCCTGCTTGGCGGCCGGTGCCCGGGGCGTCGTCCTCGATTCGCAACTGCTGCTGGCGAAGGAATCGCCGCTGGGCGAGGCGGCCCGAAAGCGGGTTGCCGGGATGGACGGCGGTGAAACGGCCGTTCTCGGTGCCAAGCTCGGCGAGGCCTACCGGGTGTACGCCCGGCCGGACAGCCCGGCGTACCTGGAACTCCTGAAGGACGAGGAGGTCTTGTCGTCCGCCGGCCGGCCGGCGGACGAGGTCCGCGGGCTGTGGCGGCAGGCGGTCGTTTCTCGGGTGGCGGCCGACCCGGCCGACGGCGTCTGGCCGGTCGGGCAGGACGTGGCCACGGCCGTCGGGCTGGCGGCCAAGTTCGTGACCGTGGCCGGGATCGTGCAAGCGATCGCGGACCGGGCCGTCCGGCAACTCGACGCCGCCCGCCGGCTGAACCCGTTGGCCGAGGGGGCGCCGCTGGCGAAGTCGCACGCGATCAAGTACCCGATCCTGCAAGGGCCGATGACCCGGGTGAGCGACACGGCCGCGTTCGCCGACGCCGTCGCGGCCGGCGGTGGGCTGCCGTTCCTGGCCCTGGCCCTGATGCGGAAGGCCGAGACGGAAAAGCTCCTGGCCGACACGAAAGCCAAGCTCGGCAAGAAGCCGTGGGGCGTCGGCATCCTCGGGTTCGCGCCGAACGAAATCCGCTCCGAGCAGCTCGACGCCATCCGGGCGGTCAAGCCGCCGGTGGCGGTGATCGCCGGCGGCCGGCCGGACCAGGCGAAGGAGTTAGAGGCGGTCGGCATCCCGACTTACCTGCACGTCCCGTCGCCAGGACTTCTGCGGATGTTCCTGAAGGACGGGGCGAAGCGGTTCGTGTTCGAGGGGCAGGAGTGCGGCGGGCACGTCGGCCCGCGTTCCAGCTTCGCCCTGTGGGAGGCGGTCGCCGAAGTCCTGCTCGACCACCTCGGCAACAAGCCCGGGGACGACATCCACGTCGCCTTCGCCGGCGGCGTCCACGACGCCCTCTCGGGGGCGATGGTCGCGGCGGTCGCGGCCGGCTTGGCAGAAAAGGGGGTGAAGGTCGGGGCGTGGCTCGGGACGGCCTACCTGTTCACCGAGGAAGCCGTCGCGGCCGGGGCGATCACCACCCGGTTCCAGCGGGAGGCGCTCGGCTGCGACGCCACCGTCCTGCTCGAAACCGGCCCCGGGCACGCCATCCGCTGCATCCCCACGCCCTACGCGGACGACTTCGAGACCGAGAAGCGGCGGCTCCGGGCGGAAGGGAAGTCGCCGCTGGACGTGGCCACGGCCCTGGAGCGGATGAACCTCGGCCGGCTGCGGGCGGCCAGCAAGGGCGTGGAGCGGGCCGCCTCGGTCAACGGCAACGGCAGCGGGCTGGCCTCGCTCGGCGACGACGACCAGTTCCGCCGCGGGATGTACATGATCGGCCAAGTCGCCGCACTCCGGGACTCGGTCACCACCGTCGCCGCGCTCCATGCGGACGTGTGTGCCGGCCTGTCGGGTCTTCATTCCGAACTCCTCATTCCGCAATCCGCAATTCCCGACGCCCCGCCCCCGTGCGACGTGGCCATCGTCGGGCTGTCGTGCTTCTACCCGAAGTCGGTCGGGCTGCACCAGTACTGGGAGAACATCCTCGCCAAGGTTAACGCGGTCATTGAAATCCCGCGGACCCACTGGGACTGGCGGCCGTACTACGACCCCGACCCCCGGGCCAAGGACAAGATGGTGTCCAAGTGGGGCGGGTTCATGTCGGACGTTGTGTTCGACCCGCTCAGGTACGGCATCACCCCCAAGAGCATCCCGAACATTGAGCCGCTGCAACTGCTGCTGCTGGAAGCCGTCAACCAGGCGATCGGCGACGCCGGCTACATGGACCGGCCGTTCGACCGGGAACGGACATGCGCCATCCTCGGCGTCGGCGGCGGCGGGATGCCGCTGTCGGTCAGCTACGGGTTCCGGGCCTGCATGCCGCTGCTCGACTCGATCCCCGGGATGCGGGTCAAGGGCGCGGAGATCGTCGACCTGGCCGAGGACATGCTGCCCGAGTGGACCGAGGACTCGTTCCCCGGCATTCTCCTGAACGTCGCGGCCGGGCGGGTGGCCAACCGGTTCAACCTGGGCGGCCCGAACATGGCCATCGACGCCGCCTGCGGGTCGTCCCTGGCGGCCCTGTACGCCGGCGTCCGCGAGCTGCAAGACCGCACCAGCGATGTCGCGGTGGTGATGGGGGGGGACGCCGTCCAGACGCCCTACGCCTACGTCGCCTTCAGCAAGACCCACGCCCTCAGCGCGAAGGGCCGGTGCCGACCCTTCGACGCCGAGGCCGACGGCATCGCCCTGGCCGAGGGGGTTGGGGTCGCCATCCTCAAGCGGCTGGCCGACGCCGAGCGGGACGGCGACAAGATTTACGCCGTCATCAAGGGGGTCGGGGCGTCAAGCGACGGCCGGGACAAGGGGCTGACCGCCCCCCGGGCCGAGGGCCAGCTCCGCGCCCTGCACCGGGCCTACGCCCAAGCCCGGGTGAACCCCGCGAACGTCGGCCTGGTCGAGGCCCACGGGACCGGCACCGTGGTCGGCGACCAGACCGAGGCCCGGGCGATCGGGCAGTTGTTCCGCGACGCCGGTGGCGACCCGCAATCCTGCGCCATCGGTTCGGTCAAGTCGATGATCGGGCACAGCAAGTGCGCGGCGGGCCTCGCCGGCCTCATCAAGGCCGCGTTCGCCCTGCACCACAAGGTCCTGCCGCCGACGCTGGTGGAGACGCCGAACCCGCGGGCCAACCTCGACGGCGGGCCGCTCTACCTGAACACCGAGGCCCGGCCGTGGGTCCACGGGGCCGACCACCCGCGGACCGCCGGGGTCAGCGCCTTCGGGTTCGGCGGGACGAACTTCCACGCGGTCTTGGAGGAGTACACCGGCGACTACCTCGACCGGCCGGAGGCCGGGTTCCGGACGTGGCCGGCCGAACTCGTCGTCTGGCGACGGCCGGACGTGGCCGACCTGACGGCGAGCGTCAAGCAATGCCGGGACGCCCTGGCGGCCGGGGCGACGCCGTCCCTGGCCGACCTCGCCGCCGGTGTGTGGCAGTCGAGCAAGAACGGGGACGGCCAGCCGACGCTGGCCGTCGTGGCCTCGTCGCTCGACGACCTGCGCGACAAACTCGACGCGGCCCTCAAGCTAATCGCCGCCGGCGAGTCGGGGGGCGACCCGCGGGGGATTTACTTCGGTGGCACAGGCCTCCCGGCCTGTGCGGGTAAGGTGGCGTTCCTCTTCCCCGGCCAGGGGTCGCAGTACCCGGACATGCTGGCCCAGGTGGCGATGACCTTCCGGGAGGTTCGGGCCGTCCTCGACACGGCCGAGCGGACGCTCGCCGGCGAGCTGGACAAGCCGCTCGGCAAGTTCGTCTACCCGCCGTCGGCGTTCACCCCCGAGCAGGAGGCCCACAACCGCCGGGAGCTGCAACGGACCGAGGTGGCCCAGCCGGCGGTCGGGGCGACGAGCCTGGGCATGACCCGGCTGCTCGCGGCCCTCGGCGTCGAACCCGACCTGTTGGCCGGGCACAGCTACGGTGAATACGCCGCCCTGGCGGCCGCCGGCGCCTTGACCGACGAGGCCCTGTTCACCCTGTCGCACCGCCGCGGCCGAGCGATCAAGGACGCGGCCGCCGAAGCCGCCGGCGGGATGATCGCCGCCGACGCCGCCCCGGACGCGGTCTCGCCCGTCTTGAAGGGCGTCGCCGGCGTCTGGGTGGCGAACCACAACTCGCCGACGCAGACGGTCCTGGCCGGGACCGACGACGGGCTGAAGGCGACGGCCGAGAAACTACAAGCCGCCGGAGTCCGGGCCCAGCGCATCCCGGTGGCGTGCGGGTTCCACTCGCCGCTGATCGCCGGGGCGAAGCCGGCATTGGCCGATGCGTTGGCCGAAGCCGGGTTCACGGCACCGGCCAAGCCGGTCTACTCGAACACGTCGGCCGCCCCGCACCCCGCCGACGGGGAGGCCGTCGCCGCCCAACTCGCCGAGCATCTGGTGTCGCCGGTCCGGTTCGCCGACGAGCTGCGGGCCATGCACGCCGCCGGGGCCCGGGTCTTCGTCGAGGTCGGGCCGGGGTCGGTCCTCACCGGGCTGGCCGGGCAGACGCTCGCCGGTCAGCCGCACCTGGCCGTCGCGTCCGACGTGAAGGGCCGGCCCGGGTTGGTCCAGCTCGCCCACCTGCTCGGGCAACTGCTCGCCGCCGGCGTCCCGGTCCGGATCGACCGGCTGTTTCAGGGCCGGGGCGTCCAGCCCCAAGACCCCGCCAAGCTCGGCCCCGACACCGGCAAGCCGAAGCCCCCGCCGACGGCCTGGGTCGTCAACGGCGTCCGGTCCCGGCCGGTGAACGGCCCCGAGCCGCGGCTGCTCGGCCAGCCGCTGCCGGCCGAACAGGTGAACCGGGTCCGCAAGGCCGTGGAGCCGCCGAAGCCGGCCGCCCTGCCGGTTACCCCGGCCCGGGCCGTGACCGGCACTCCGTCGGCCCCCAAACTCGAAACTCGAAACTCGAAACTCGAAACTACCCCCGCCGCCGCACCCGTGACCCCACGACCGCCGATGCACCACCCCGAACCTACCCCCGCCCCGTCCGCCAACGGCACCCACCACCCGGCCCCGGCCGGGGCGGCCGAGGTGATGGCCCGGTTCCAGGACGTGATGGCCCGGTTCCTCGACACCCAGCGGAGCGTGATGCTCGGGTTCCTCGGGGCC
>JAIEQN010000925.1 GCA_019747685.1 Gemmataceae bacterium | reverse complement strand
ACCTGCCGACCCTGGTGGCCCTGGCCGGGCTGCTCCAGCGGCAGGGGCGGGCGGCCGACGCGGCGGGGTTGTGGCTGAAGGCCCTGACCGTCCACCCGCTCGACGGGGCCGTCCGGTTCCGGGCGGCGACCGCCGTGCTGGCCGCCGCCCGCCGCCAGGCGGCCGGGGCGATGAAGGCGGCCGACGCGGCGGCGGCCCTGCTCGACCGGCATCGGTCACTGTTGGAAGAGCAGACGCCGGCGGCCGCCCACGCCCTGCGGTCGGTGCTGTTCACCAAGCGAGGGAAGGCCGATGCCGCGGCGGCCGAGCGGGCGGCGGCCCTGGCCGTCCCCGGCGGGCGGGTCGGGGCGGCCTACCGGGTGATGGTCGATGCGGTCCTGCTCAAGCTGAAGCCGGCCGACAAGCGGGCCGCCGACGCCCTGTTCGCCGCGGAGCTGGCCGAGCCGCCGACCCCGTGGGAGGTGAACCAACTGATCGCGGCCTACGACGCCTACCACGTCGACGGCGTGACCTTCCGCGGGCAGAAGGGGCACGACAAGAAGGTGCTGGACCAGGTGGCCCGGTGCGCCGACGCGGCCGGCCCGCCGGAAGAGTTCGAGCGGCTGTTGAACATCTTGCTGTTGAAGCGGGAGTGGCGGCACGCCAAGAAGCTGGCCGACGCGATGATCGTGCGGTTCCCGGCCGACCCGTATTTCCACCTGGCCCGGGCCGAGGCCGGGTACGGGGGCGGGGAGCGGGCGTATTATGTCGAGAACCGGCTGCGGCGGGCGAAGGGGCTGGCCGAGCGGTCGGCCGACCCCCGCCACCGGGCGGTTCTGGGGCGGATCGAGAAGCTGTTGCAGGAGGTCGCCCCGCCGCTCGACCTGTTCGAGGCGTTCTTCGGGCGGTAAGGCGAGCACAGGCCGGGAGGCCCGTGCCACCGAGATCAAGGCTCTGGTGGCACGGGCCTCCCGGCCTGTGTGAGGCAAGCCATGCCCGATCCTTATGCGGTCCTCGGAATCCCGCCGGACGCCGACGACGGGGCGGTCCGGCGGCGGTATCTGGAGCTGGCCCGGGAGTTCCCGCCGGAGCAGCACCCGGCCCGGTTCGCGGCCGTCCGGGCGGCCTACGAGCAGGTCAAGGACGTGGGCGCCCGGGCCCGGCACCGGCTGTTCGGGGCCGGCAAGGACGACCCGGTCGAGGCGGTGGCCGAGGAGGCGGCATGTCGGACCCCGCGGCGGCGGATCGGGCTGGCGGACCTGCTGGCGGCCCTACCTTGAGCGCCGCGGCGGTGGACGGCTTGATCGCGGAGTTCCGGGAGTGGCTGGCGGCCGAGAGGACAGAGGACGGAGGACAGCGGACAGAGAGAGCCGGGTCGGTTGTCCGTCTTCTGCCCTCTGTCCTCCGTCCTCTGTCCTCTCAGGTCGACGTGTCCACCCTGGTCGGGCAGTTCACCGCCCTGCGGCACGAGGTCAACCTCCAGACCAAGGCGGCCCGGGCGGCGACCGAGCAGGCGGCCGAGGCGGTCAAGCTGTTGGCCGGCCCGGCGGCCGAGCCCGACGACGGGATGCGGTCGGTGGCCAAGGCGGTGATCGACATCGCCGACGTGCTGGCCCTGTCGCTCCGGCAGGCCGAGCGGCTGCGGGACGCGGCGGCCGACCTACTGGACGAGGTCACGGCGGGGCCGGGGGCGGACCCGCCCGAGCCGCCGAAGCCGGGGTGGTTCGCCCGGCTGTTCGGCCGCCGGCCCGACCCGCCGCCGGACGACGAGCCGCCGGCGGACCCGGCGGCCGACAAGCTCCGGCAGCTCGTGGCGGCGGCGGCCGACGGGTACGCCCTGAGCCTCCGCCGGGTCGAGCGGCTGCTCCCGACGTTGGACCTCGAAGTCCGGCCGTGTTCTGGTGAGCCGTTCGACCCGGACTGGATGGAGGCGGTCGAGGTGGCCGGCGACACCGGCGAGCCCGCGGGGACGGTGGTGGAGGAGGTCCGGCCCGGCTACCTGTGGCGGGGCCAGCCGTTCCGCCCGGCCCAGGTGAAGGTGGCGAGGTAGCAAGAGTTTCACCACAGAGGCACGAAGTTCACACAAAGGACCACCGAGGAAACCAAGATTCGGTTCTTTCCCTTCTCCGTGGCCCTCGGTGTGAACTTCGTGCCTCTGTGGTGAGTTCCTGGTCTTCGGGTTTTCCTCATGCCGGACGTGATCGTCGGGATCGACCTGGGGACGACGAACAGCGAGGTGGCGGTCGTCGGGGCCGGCCGGCCGCGGGTGCTGGCCGAGGACGGCGACCCGATCCTGCCGTCGGTCGTCGGCAAGGCCGAGGACGGCCGGCTGCTCGTCGGCCGGGCCGCCCGGAACCAGTGGGTGCTGGCCCCGGACCGGACCGTCAAGTCGATCAAGCGGAAGATGGGCGAGGACACCAAGGTCGCCCTCGGGGACGAGGAGTTCACCCCCCAGGAAATCTCGGCGATGGTCCTGCGGGCCTTGAAGGCCCGGGCCGAGCGGGAACTCGGGCACGAGGTCAAGAAGGCGGTCATCACCGTCCCGGCGTACTTCAACGACACCCAGCGGCAGGCCACCCGGGAGGCGGGCGAACTGGCCGGGCTGGAGGTCGTCCGCATCCTGAACGAGCCGACCGCGGCGGCCCTGACGTACAACCCGGACTCGGCCCGGGCCGAGAACATCCTGGTCTACGACCTCGGCGGCGGCACCTTCGACGTGTCGGTCGTCCACACCGAGGGCGGGGTGGTCGAGGTCCTGGCCAGCCACGGCGACACCGCCCTCGGCGGGGACGACTTCGACGAACTCCTGCTCGACGCCGTCGCCAACGACTTCCTGGAGATGTACGAGGTCGACCTGCGGGCGAGCCGGGTGAGCCGGGCGCGGCTCCTGCGGGCCGTCGAGGACGCCAAGAAGAAACTCAGCGACCACCCGTTCGCCCGGCTCGAAGAGGAGTTCATCGCCGAGAAGGACGGGGTGCCGCTGCACTTGAGCACGGAGTTGGACCGGGCCGAGTACGAAGGGCTGATCCGCCCGCTGATCGACCGGACGATGGGGTGCGTGCAGCAGGCCCTGGACGACGCCCGGCTGACCGCCGCCCAGATCGACCGGGTCGTCCTGGTCGGCGGCAGCACCCGCACCCCGCTCATCGGCCGGCTGCTGGAGGAGCGGCTCGGCCAGCCGGCCCATCGGGAGGTGGACCCGGACCTGTGCGTGGCCCTCGGGGCGGCGGTGCAGGGGGCGATCGTCGCGGGTCAAGATGTCGGGGCGGTGCTGGTGGACATCACCCCGCACTCGGTCGGGATCAAGTGCCTGGAGTACGCCGACGACTTCCGGGCCAGGCCGAACGAACACAAGTTCGCCCCGATCCTCCGGCGGAACAGCCCGCTCCCGGCGTCCCGGAGCGAGGTCTTCTGCACCGTCGTGGACGGCCAGCCGACGGTCGAGATCGACGTCTACCAGGGCGACGACCCGGACGTCCGGCGGAACCACCGGGTCGGCAAGTTCCTGATCGAGGGCCTGGCCCAGGTCCCGGCCGGGAACCAGTTGGTCGTGCAGCTCGACCTGACGCTCGACGGCATCCTGAAGGTGTCGGCCCGGGAGAAGGCGACGGGGCTGGTGAAGGGGATCACCATCGACAACGCCCTGGCCCGGTACGCGGTGGCCGAGCGGGCGGGGGCCCAGGCCCGGCTGTCCCGGATGTGGGCCGAGGTCGAGTCGCTGGCCGACTTCACCCCGGGCGAGCCGGGCGGGGCGTCGCTCGGGGTGACGGCCCCCGGCATGCCGGTCCTCGACCCGGGGCCGCGGGAGGGGCAGCGCGAGACGGTCCAGGCCGAGGCCCTGCTGGAGAAGGCCGACCGGGTTCGGTCGAAGGTGAGTGCGGAGGACCAGGAGGAGCTGGACCGGTTGGCCGGCCGGGTCCGGGACGCCCTGACCGACCGCCGCTGGGCCGACCTGTCGGCCGCCTGCAACGACCTGGCCGACGTGCTGTTCTACCTGGAAGACGCCTGACCGGCCGCCGGGGTTCCCATGCCCGTCCCGTGCCCGTGCTGCAAGGCGAGTAACGACGCCCCCCCGGCCTGCCGGCGGTGCAAGGCCGACCTGTCCCTGTTGTGGGCGGTCGAAGACGACCGCGCGGCGGCCGTCAACCTGGCCCGCATCCTCGCCGAGGAAGGTCGGTTCGCCGAGGCCGCCGGCGAACTCGGCCGGGCCGCGCAACTCCGGCGGTCGCCGGACGTTCTCCGCTTGCGGATCGCGGCCCTGCTGCTGGCCCGGGACTTCCCCGGGGCGGCCGCCGCGTATCATGAACTCGGTTCCGGCGAGCGGGGGCCGTCAAGCCCCTGATGCGTCGAACCATCAGGGGGCTGACGCCCCCCGCTCGCCGGGGCGGTCATGACCGACACGGTACTCATCGTCGACGACGAGGACTCGGTCCGGCGGACGTTCGAGGACTGGCTGCGGACGGCCGGGCTGGGCGTCCGGGTGGTCGCCGCCGCCGACGCCGAGGCCGCCCTGCGGGCCGCCGAGCAGACGCCCATCGACCTCGCCGTCCTCGACTGGAACCTCGGGTCCGGGTCCGACGGCCTCCGGCTGCTCGAAGACCTCGTCCTCTTCCACCCGGACATCGTCGCCATCCTCGTCACCGGGTTCGCCCACCAGGCGACCCCGCTCGACGCCCTCCGGATGGGCGTCCGCGACTACCTCGACAAGAGTACCGACCTGACCCGGGAGGCGTTCGTCGGGGCCGTCCGCAAGCAGCTCGACCGCATCCGCCCGGCCAAGCGGCAGCGGGAGCTCAACCGGTCGCTGGCCGCGTTCCGGGAGGCCGTCGAGAAGGTGCTGCCGATCGTCCGCACGTCGGCCGCCCTGAACGACCCGGTGCCGCTGCCGGCGGCGGTGAAGTCGCTCCTGCGGTTCGCCGGCCGGGCCGCCGGGGCGGCCGACGGGGCGCTGGTCATCCGCCACCTGTCGGCCGACGGCACCGAAACCGCCCTCGCCTACGGGGCCGAGGGCCAGCCGCTCCCCCTGGCCGACCTGCCGTTCAGCCGGTCGCTGGCCGCGTCGGTGGTCAGCCGGCAGGAGCCCGCAGTGCTGAACGACGTCGGCCCGGCGGCGTCCGGCGTCCTCGACCTCCACCCGTTCGAGCAGCAGCGAACTTCGCTCCTGGCCGCCCCGCTGCCCGTCGGCGGGGGCACCGTCGCCGTCCTGGAGTTGTTCGACAAGCCGGCCCCGGGGTTCACCGACGACGACAAGCGGGTGGTGGCGGCGGCCGCCGAGGTCGGGGCCGACCTGATCCGCCAGGCCGTCGCCGAGCGGCAGACGCACCGGCTGCTCTTCGACGCGGTCGAGGCGGCGTTGCGGGCGAGCACCGGGGTGCAGGAGGCGATGGGCGGCGCGGCCGACCCCGGCGGGCCGCCGCCGGACGCCGTGATGGCCCGGCTCCGCGAGGGGCTGGACGCCGACGCGAATGCCGTGGTCGATGCGGACACGGCCCTCGGGCTGGTCGAGGCCGTCCGCGGGCTGGCCGTCCGCCACGGCCCGGCCGCGGTGGCCCACTGCACCCGGGTGGTGAACGACCTGCGGCAGCTCCTCGACGGCCTCACCGGAATAGGCTGAGCCGGATTCACCGCAGAGGACGCGGAGTACGCGGAGGAGGCGCGGGAGACGGTCTCGGCCCAACTCTGGTCCGGGTTTTCCTCTGCGTCCTTTGCGTTCTCCGCGGTGAAACTCCTGACCATGAGCGGGCCGACCGTGTTCGACGAGCTGTTCGCCCTGCTGACGCCCGACCGGCTGCTCAAGGACCCCCGGGCGACCGGCGAGGGGGTGTCGGTCGCCGTCATCGACTCCGGGGTCGAGCGGGCCGTCTTGGAAGAGAAGTTCCGGGCGGCCGGCAGACCCATCAACCCGATCGACGGCGCCGTCTTCCGGCCGAACGAGCCGGCCCCGCGGCCGTACGACGGGCACCAGTCGTCGCCCCACGGCACCACCGTCGCCGACATCATCCTGACCATGGCCCCGCGGGTCCGGCTGTACTCGGCCGACATCTTCGGCCCGGCCGGGACGTGCGAGGTGGAGACGGTCATCGCGGCCCTGCGGCACGCCATCGACGTGTGGAAGGTGAAGGTGGTGAACCTGTCCCTCGGGGTGCCCGAACACAAGCTGCAACAACTGCCCCGCCGGCAGCTCCTGCACCGGGCCATCGAGGAGGCGTACTTCCGGGACGTGCTGGTGTTCGCCGCCGCCCACAACGAGCACCCGTTCACCCGCAGCTACCCGGCGGCGTTCGCCCCCCCGCTCATCTCGGTGGACAAGGGCCTCTTCGACGACCCGCTGCGGTTCGCGTACCGGCTGCGGGAGCACGTCGAGTTCCAGGCCCACGGCCGGGGCTACCTGGGGCCGTTCGCCCGCGAGCCGGCGACGAGCTGGGCGACGCCCCACCTGGCCGGGATCGCCGCCCGCATCCTGTCGCTCAAGCCGGACCTCAAGCCGTTCGAGATCAAGACCGTCCTGTACTGGCTGTTCCGGGCCGGCGCGAACGGCCGGCCCGTTACGGCTTGATCCGGGCGGCCCGGACTCCGTCTCTAGACTTGACCGGCCCCGGACCGATGATACAATGCCGGTGGGTATGGGTGCCGATGACCCGATCCCACAACTTCGGTCTCCCGCCCCGTCCGGCCAGCCGCAAGGCCCCGGCGGGGTTTTTTCATGTCTGCGTCTCCAGCACCCAAGCCCCGGGCCTACGCCTTCTTCGACGGCCAGAACCTGTTCCACGACGCGCAGCGCGAGTTCGGCGTCACCCACCCCGACTTCAACCCGCTCCTGTTAGCGAACCTCGTTTGCGACCGGAAGGGGTGGGACCTCCGGCATGTGAGGTTCTACACCGGCGTGCCGACCGAGCAGCAGAGCCGGATGTGGGCCGTCTTCTGGGCGAACAAGGGGGCCGCGATGAAGCGGCTCGGGGTCGCGTTCGAGACCCGGAGGCTGAGCCCCAAGACGGACTCGATCAAGCTCTACGACGGGGTGGGGGTTGTTCTACCGGGTGGCGGCGAGTACCGCGGCCGGTTATACTTCGACACCGGGGCGGAAGTACCGGACGGGGCCCTCGTGGAACACCAGACGTTCACCGAGAAGGGCATCGACGTCCGGATCGCGGTCGACATGATCCGGTACTACCGGGAGGGGATGTACGACGTGGGCTTGGTGTTCTCCCGGGACAAGGACTTGGCCGAAGCCGTCGAGGAGGTCAAGCGGCTGGCGAAGGCGACCGGGGCGGGCGTGACGCTGGCCAGCGCCTTCGCGGCGAACGACACGGCCGCCCGCGGGATGCCCGGCACCATCTTCGTGCCGATCGGCCGGGCCGACTACGACGCCTGCCGGGACCCGGCGAACTACTTCCCGAAGCGGTAGCCGCGGGGACACCATGAACCCCTCCCGCCGCGACGCCCTGGCCGCCCTGGCCGCCCTGGCGGCCGCCGGCCTGGGTCGGCCCGCATCGGCCGCCGACCCGCCCAAACTCGCCCTGTCCACGTTCGTGACCGAGATCACCGTCCCGCTCGGCCACCCGCTCATGGGCGGCGGCATCGCCCCGGCCAAGGAAGTCGTCGACCCGCTGTTCGCCCACGGGTTCGTCCTCCGCGGGCCGGACAAGCCGGTGGCCGTCGTCGCCCTCGACTGGTGCGAGGTCCGCAACGGGGCGTATGAGCTGTTCCGCGACCAGGTCGCGGCGGCCGTCGGCACCGACCCGGCCCGGGTCATGCTCTCCTGCCTCCACCAGCACGACGCCCCGGTCGCCGACCTGGAAGCCGAGGAGTTCTTGCAGAAGCACAAGGCCGGTGCCAGCGTCTGCGACACGGCCTTCGTCCGCAAGACCGCCGAGCGGGTCGCGGCCGCAGCCGGTGAGTCGCTGAAGGCGTCCCGCCCCGTGACCCGGATCGGCACCGGCCGGGCGAACGTGGAGCAGGTCGCGTCGAACCGCCGGTACACCGACGCCGCCGGGGCCGTCCGGCACAACCGGATGTCGGCCACCCGCGACCCGGCCGTCCGGGCCGCCCCCGAAGGCACCGTCGACCCGGAGCTGACCACCCTCAGCTTTTGGGACGGCGACGCCCCCTTGCTCGGGCTGTCGGCCTACGCCACCCACCCGATGAGCTACTACGGCCGGGGCGGGGTGTCGGCCGACTTCGTCGGGCTGGCCCGCCGCCGGCGGCAGGCCGACACCCCCGGGGTGTTCCAGATGTACGCCTCCGGGTGCAGCGGGAACGTGACCGCCGGGAAGTACAACGACGGCAGCCCCGATAGCCGGCCGGTCCTGGCCGACCGACTGTACAAGGCGATGGCCGCCGCCTGGAAGGACACCACGACGGCCCCGGTGACGGCCGCCGCGTTCCGGTCGGTGCCGCTGAAGCTGAAGGCCCGGACCTCGGCCGGGTTCTCCGAGGACGAGCTGACCAAGCGGCTGACGGCCGACCCGAAGCCGTTCGGTCGGTGCCTGGCGGCCCTCGGGCTGGGCTGGAAAAAGCGGGCGGACGCCGGCCGGCCGATCGACGTGGCGGCCCTCGACTTCGGCCGGGCGGTGTTCGCCCTCCTCCCGGCCGAGAGCTACGTCGAGTACCAACTGCTCGCCAAGAAGCAACGACCCGGGGCGGCCGTGGTGGTAGCCGGGTACGGCGAGTGCGGCCCGGGGTACGTCCCGACCGAGGCGGCCTGGGCCGAGAACGACGGCAACCTGGCCGACTGGTGCTGGGTCGACCCGGGCAGCGAGGACCGCATGACCGCGGCCATCAAGACGGCCATGAAAGACTGAAGACTGGCCCGCTGATGACGCAGACTTCGGCGCAGATGAAGCCCGGATCAAACACGGTGATTTAATCCGATCCCATCCGCGTCTTCTCTGCGTCATCAGCGGGCCGGTCTTCTCGTCCTACCCCACGATCACCCGCGGCTTGCGGTTCTCGGGCACCGTCGCCCGGCGGATGAGCGTCTGGACCATCCACGGGACGTTCCCGTGGCCGAACAGGACGAAGTGCAGGTTGGCCGTCACCGGGTTCTCGGCCGACCACCCGAAGTGGACCTCCGGGACGGCCCCGGCGCTGGCCAGGTCGAGGGCCGCGGCCGCCAGGGCGTGCGGCACCGACGCGCACCGGGTGATGTGGACCACCACCCGGCCGTTCTCCCGGGTCATCCGCAACAACGGCCGGTGGTGGAAGTCGCTCGGGTCGGCCAGCTCCGCCTGGGCGAACACGATCGGCTCCCCGGCCGGGATGCGGTGGTAGGTGCGGATTTCCTTCTCCTTCTCCGGCAGCGTCTCCAGCCCCGACCGGACCGGGACGAGGACCCGGAAGTCGCTGGCGGCCAGCCGCTTCCACTCGGCCTCGGTCCCCGGGTCGGCGAAGTCGAACCCGTCGAACCGGAACTCGGTACACCGCCACGCCCGGCTGACCATCGACACCACCAGCACCACGGCCACGAACGCCCCGGCCATCGCCGCCCCGAGCGGCCGGCCGACCGCCACCAGCACCCCGCTGCCGGCGAACGCCAGGGTGGCCAGCAGGTACAGCGGCGGGGGACGGAACCACCGGGACCGGCCCCGGCCCTTCCGCCGCTGCCACACGTCGACCCCGGCCGCGACCGCGGCGAACGCGAACACCGCCAGCACCGACGTGAGGTAGGCCCCGCGGTGGGCGTCGACGTCGGCCCCGTAGTACAGGGTGACGGCGAACTTCACCCCGGTGAACAGCCAGACCAGCAGCCCGAGCCGGACCGACCAGTCGAACTCCATCCCGAGCCGGTGCAGGTACGGGGGAATCCACGACGACAGGGTCATGGCGAAGCTCAGCCCGGCCAGGGCCAGGATGGCCACCGTGCTGGCGTCGTACAGGGTGCCGAACAGGAGGCCGAACGCCGGGTTGATCGCCGCGGCCGGGGTGCCGTCGGCCAGCGCCCCGCCGTGGGCCAGGTAGGCCAGGGCGCGGTACTTGGCCTTCCCGTCGGTGACCAGGGCCTCCGGCGGCATCAGTACCGTCGTCACCAGCGTCGAGCCGAGCAGGTAAAGCGACATCGTGACCGCCGCGACGACCAGGAGCAGCCGGGTCCGGCGGATGCGGCCGCGGGGGTGGCGGGGGTCGTCGTCGGGCCGGCCGCGGACCAGCGGCATGGCCATCAGGGTCAGCTCGAACCCGCTGAGGCCCAGGGCCAGGAACGGGAACAGCGGGAGACAGGCGGCGAGCAGCCCGACCGCGGATCGGTCCCCCCTCTCCCCCTGGGGGAGGGGGTCAGGGGGAGGGGTCTGTACCACCTCGGCCCACCACTGCCGCAGGAGGTCGGGGTTCCCCCACAGGTGGACGGCCCCGCTGCCGACGACGGTGAACGTCAGGGCCAGGTACACCACGACGACGACCACCGCCAGCCGGACGAACCCGCGGGTGTACCCCTTGAAGAACCACAGCCCGGCGGCGGTGCCGATGGCCAGCACGATGACGGTGACAACCAGTTGTCGCGTCCACAGCCCTTCGGTCCGGGCCTGCACGGCCGGCGGGAGCGACGGCCAGACCCGGTTGCCGGCCTGCTCGGCCGACTCCAGCACGGCCTGCCAGGTCGGGTCCGGGCTGTGGGCGATGTGCTCGGCCGCGGCCGCCGCCGAGAACGTCCGGGTGAAGACGAGGTCGACCGCCCCGAACGACAGCAGGACCAGGACCAGGAGCTTGCCGAACCAGCCGGGCACGACCCGTTCGAGCAGGGCCGTCGAGCCGCCGCCGTGGGGCGACCGGCCGGCGATGGACCAGTAGACGGGTAGCGCGAGGAACAGGGTGGCGGCGGCCAGTAGGACGGTGACCAGCGGGGCCAGCCGGCCGGCCGCCCCGAAGGCGATCGACGGCTGGTACGCGAGGGTCGACAGGTAGTCGAGGCCGACGACGCACAGGACCACCGGCCACGCCGCGGTGTACGGCGGCACGGCCGGGCGTCTACTCGGGGGGTCCGAGCTGGTACTTGGGGGTTCGGCCGACTCGGACGGGAGGGCTTCGGTCGCGGCGGGCATGGTGAGAGGCTCCTCACCGGCCCGGGTGAGTATGGGCCGGCTGGGAGCGAATTATAACCGGTTCCGGGACGGCCTCCACGAGAATTCGCCCAAGTAGCGCCGGCCGGGGCGGTTACGGTGGTTACCAGTCGCTACCTGGGGTCTCGCCGCCGTCCGGCGTGACCGCCCCCCAGAAGGCGACCGCCGACATGCCCGGGGCGAGGGTGCGGACGCTCCCGTCGCCGAGGGCGACCAGCATCCCGCCCGGGTGGGGCGTTTGGGGGATCGTGGGGTTGCAGTCGGCCAGCGTGGGGCGGACCTGGAAGGTCAGGCCCGGGACCGACCCGACCGACACCGGGGGGTTGCCGGACGTCACCGGGATCACGTCCCCGACATCGGCAAAGCTGGCCCGCCGGCTGGCGGAAGTACGACCCGAGATCGGGTCGTATACCACCTTGGGGCTCCTACCCCAGAACCAGTTGAACTGGGCGCCACCACAGTCGAAGGCGTAATGCTCGGCGAATAGGATCGTGTTCGAGCCACCGTCCCCGTATTCCCGGAAGGGAGAGGGGCGTACAAAGATTTTGGCGTTCCCGGCGTAACTCGCTGTCCCTTTAGCATCCTGGAAGGCGATGCTCGGGTCGGCCGGAGATACATACGGCTTTATGACATGTGCGCTGCCAAACGGGATGACTTCATCCCTGACATTTCGGTAGTAGTCGCCGTGTTCGATGTAGGGGAGGATCACGAACATAAATCCGAGGAGCGCGTCCTCGCGCGCCGGTGCCGTCGGATGCTGCCCTCCGTGCGCCTCCGCGTAGTGGTGGACGGCGAGGGCGATCTGCCGGAGGTTGTTGGCACTCTGAGACCGGGCGGCCGCCTCCCGGACGGACTGGATCGCCGGCAGCAGCAGGCCGATCAGGACGGCGACGATGCCGAGAACCACGATCAGCTCGATCAGCGAGAAGCCCAGCCGCCGCGACATAGGAGCCTCTGATGGTTAGTTACTTGACGATTATCTGGGTGGTTTTGGTTTTAGTGAAGTACAGTACACTGGTCTTCTTGTCCTCGGTCGTGAGGACGGTGTACGTGTCGTAAGTAGCGGGGGCGAGGATCAGGGTGCAGTACCAGTCGCCCGGGTTGGGATTGTCTCGCGTGGCCGCTGAGTGTGTAAGCTGCGTCGTGTTCACCAGCAAGGCCGTGTATTCGAGTGAATCGAACGTGTTCGCCGGGTCGACCCCGTACGTCCCCTTGCCCTCGGCGGTGTTCTTCGCCCCCTTCGGGTTCGGGGTGGAGGAGGTCATGGTGACGGTGTCGGCCCCCAGCAGGCAGACCAGAACGGCCGTGAAGCCGAAGCAGCAGGTTGGAAATCGCCACATCGCTGTTCACCCCCGATGTTGTTGGAACTCCCCGAGCGTGCCCCCGAGTGCGGGTTGTTCTTATCGCCGGAAGCCGACCAGCGAGTGATCCGACACCCGAGATGCCCGTCACCCGGATAGTCGGACTTCGCCGCGAGAAGTGACGCCGGATTTCGCCAACTCCTCGTTTCGGTACATTGCGCCTAACCCCCCCCCCCCCACGCCCGACGGAATCGTCGCTTCGCACGCTGGAGGCGGGCCTTCACCTGGGCCACCGTGCTGCCCGTGGCAGCGGCGACCTCGGCCAGCGACAGCCCGTCGAGATACCGGAGGGCAAGGCACCGGGCGCATTCCTGACCTCGCCCGCCGGCGATCGACGCGACCGTCCGTCGCACCGCGGCGGCCGTCTCATCGCGGATCAACTCGGCGGCCGGATCACCACCGACGGCGGCCGGCTCGGCCCGGTCGGGTGGGCCGGTCGTCGCCCGGCGGTCGCGGCGGGAGGCGTCCCGAATCTTGTGGTGCAGCACCCCGCACAGCCAGGCCCGCAGGCGGCCGGGTGTGCCCGCCACGTCCTCCGGCACCCCTTTGGCAAGTACGTCGAGCCAAACGTCTTGAACCCGGTCTTCGGCCGTGGCAGACGGGCCGCGGTGTCGCGCCACGCGCAGCAAGCGTGCGTGGAAATCGAGGCCCAAGCCGTCGGTCGCGGGCACCGCTCGCCGCCCGGCGGCTGCGGACGTGACCATGTCATCACCCGTGCGTGGGTCGGGGCGACCCAACGGATCGATGGGCGGTGGCGACGCGGAGTCCGAATTGAGCCGATCAGGCTTTACTTAAGCCGACGCCGAACTAGCTGTCAAGAACTTTCGGGCGATTTTCCGGGTCCGATCTCGACCGGCCGACGGGCACGGTCGAACGCTTCACCCCGGCTCGGGTCGCCGCCCGGTCAGGCGGGTGCCCGGCGGCCGCCCCGCCGCCGGCGGGCGAGCAGGGCCAGCCCGCCGGCCGC
>JAIEQN010000694.1 GCA_019747685.1 Gemmataceae bacterium | reverse complement strand
GGCGCAGTGGGAGGCGGTCCGGCGGGCGGCCGTGGCCCGCCCGTTCGGCGATCCGGCCGCCCTGGCATCGGCGAGCGCGGAGCTGACCAAGTGGTGTGACGAGGTGCTGGCCGTTCTGCGTGACCACGAGCAGCCGATTTACTCGCCCGAGTCGGCGCGGGAACTGGCGGACCGGATCGCCCGAGCGGCGGAGGCGTGGGCGGCCGACCCGGAGGCCGCGATGCACCTGACCTGGGCGTACACGGCCCTGCGGCGGGGGCTGGCCGACCCGGGCCCGGCCGACCGGCTGGCGGCGGTCGACAAAGTGATTCCGGTGGCCGTGCGGCCCGAGCCGTACACGACGCCCGACGCGAAGCCGACGCCGATCGACTACGCGGCCCGGATGCGGGCGATCCGCGAGTTCCGGGCCGACCCGTTCCGGCAGGCGTTTCGCGGGATGTTGATGAAATAAGCGAGCGGCCGGCTTCCGCCCGCGGTTCTTGTGGCACCGGCGTCCCGCCGGTGTGCCTACTCCCGCCGCCGCTCGACGTACCGCGGGTCCCGCGGGTCGTCCGACACGAACCACGGGACGCCGCCCCGCAGGTACATCTTCCGCTGCTCGGCCCCGTTCAGCGGCCGGGCCCCGACCCGCCCGAACACCCCGATCTGGTTCCCGGCCTCGTCCACCGCCCGGTCCCGGTCGAGGCCCCGGGCCACCGACAGGATTTTCCCCTCGTGCGGCCGGTACGTCGCCACCAGCCGGGGCGTCGGCCGGGGGCTGAACCCGTCGTACCCGGGCGCGTCCGGCGAGGTGAGTTGCACCACCCGCAACCCGTTCTTCCCGTCGGCGACGTAGGCGAACAGGCTGTTGTAGGTGATGCCGAGTTTGACATCCCGCACGTCGTTGAGGTGCCCGCCGGCGGTAAACACCTGGTCGACCCTCGGCTCGGCCGCACGGGTGGTGTCGAGGATGACTAGCCCCCGCGGGCCGGCCGCGACGTAGGCGTAGGTCCGGGCCAGGTAGACCGACTCGGCCTCCGGCAGCCGGATCATCGACGCGGGGGCGGGGTTCTCCGGGTCGGTCACGTCCAGCACCTTCACCCCCTCCGAGTCGCAGACGTAGGCGTACCGGAACTGGACGGCCACCGCCTTCGGCCCCTTGAGGAACGGGTGCCCGGCGACCGTGACCAGCTTCGGCTCCGCCGGCTTGTCGATGTCAACCACCGCCAGCCCGGCGTCGACACAAATGTAGATGTAATGTCCGACCACCACCGCGTGGCGCGCACCGCATAACACGTTGTCCGGGTTGAACGTCGCCGCCCGCTTGAGGAAGTTGTTCACCGGGTTGCCGTCGAGCAGGCTGGCCGCCCCGGTGACGATGAGCCCCTCGTGTTTATCACACACATAGAGGTAGCCGAACAGCGGGTGGATCGGCTGCTCCTGGTTCTCGGGCTTGCGGGTCCGGGTCGGGTCGACCGCCGGGGTACACGGGGCGGCGACGTAGGTGGCGTACCTCGTCTCCAGGTAAAACTTCTGTCCGACCGGCGACACCGGGGCGGTGGTGATCCGCTCGGAGAACGCCTTGTCGTCGATGAAGGCGATGTCGAACGCCCGCACCCCGCCCTCGCCGCAGGCCGCGTACAGGTACTCGCCGCGGTTCTGCACCATCAGCACTTCCGACCTTCTGAACGGCTTGGCCAAGCCGGTCGAGATGTCCCGGCCGGGGTGTTCGTGGGCGCCCTTGAGCAGCCCGCCGCGGTCGGCGTGCTCCCGGTAATGGTCCGGGTAGGCGAACCGGTGCAGGTCGCTGCCGAACACGGCCTGTGGCTCGGTCGTCTCGGTGACGGCCACCCCGAACAGCCCCTCCCCGCCGGCCGCCGCCCAGGCGTACTTGCCGACGAAGTTCATGAACCCGGTCCCGTGCATCAACAACTGCCCCATCCAGGCGTTGTTATCATCCGCGTTGGAGAGGTGGCAGTCGGTGCATTGCTTGGTCTCCCGGGCACCCCGGCCGCGAACGGTGTGCGGGACGTTGGTGCTGAACGCGATGCCGCTGAACCCCTCGGCGGAAATGGTTTGTTGTTGGACGTAGATCGACTCCCGGTTGCCGTTGTACGAGCCGACGTGGATGGCGCAGCTCGACCGGGCCGGGTTCACCTTGTTCCCCGTCACCGTTCCGTCCCGGGCCAACATGTATGTATCATCCCGCAGCGTCTGGAAGTTGTACGCCGTGTAGTTCCGGGTCACGTCGCCGTCGGCGTGCAGGACCGGCATCTTGAGGTTGGCCCGCTGCGGCAGGTGGCAGCCGAAGCAACTCGGGTTCCACGACGAGTGGCAGGCGATGCACGTCATGTTCTCGTTCCGGTGGGCGGTACACTTCTCCCCGCCCTCGGGCGGGTCGCCCCACACCATCCGGCCGCCCTCGACCCGGACCGTCTTGGCCAGGGCCGACTTGGCGTTGTATCGGGGATGTTTGGGGTCCGCGACGGTGTCGCGCGTCTGCACCACCTCCCACCGCAGCCCCTTCTCGACCGTCGAGTTCTGGAACACCCGCCGGCGGCCGCCGCCCAAGTCCTGCACCTCGAACCGCGGCACCCCGAACGGCGTCTTCAACTGTAAGAGATTCCGCCCCGTCCCGCCCGGGGCGGACGTGTAGTTTGCCGGCCCGGAGGTTTTGAGCGTCGTGTACTTGTCCGCCGTCCCGTGACAATCAATACACGCGATCTCGGTCCCGGCCCGGACCTCCATCTGGATGCGATTATTCCCGTGCATGTCCTGGACGAAGTGACAATCGACGCAGTGCATCCCCTTTTCCATGTGGATGTCCATGAGATGTACCGGCGTGCCGCTCCGGCAGGCGTCGAGCTTCGTCTCGGCGTCCCTGGCGGCCGTCGCCCCGCCGGCCGGCTCGGCGGCCGCCCGGTTCGCCTCCGGGTCCTGGTGGAACTTCCGGGCCACGTTCGGCCAGTCCATCCCGGCGGCCAGCTTCACTGGCGTCGGCGGCCCGACCGGCCCGCCGGCGTGGTCGAGCAGCCGGCCCTGCCGGTCCTTCTTGAACACCGCCCGGAACGCCCACCCGTGGCTGTGGAAGTCGCCGAACTGCTGCTTCGACATGTGCGGGTTCAGGCCGATGAGGTCGGCGACGAACGCCGGGTCGGCCAGGTTCCCGCGGGCGGCCGACTCGTTCGGGTTGCGGAGCATCGTCCGCACCAGCTCCTCGGCCGTCGGGTACTTTTGGCGTGACGGGTACATCAGCCGGGCCTCGGTCTCCTCGTCGTACCACATGTACCCGATGTAACTGTTCATCACCGTGGTGCCGGGGTGGACGTGGCACACCATGCACTGACTGGTCGGGACGCCGTTGGTGAACTTGTGGTCGATCGGGTGGCCCGGTTCGTCCTTCGGGATGGTGGGGTCTGATGACGCGCTGGTCCCGCGGTTGCCGTACTTCGCGTACGGCCCCGAATGGATCGGCGACCGGTCGTTGGCGTAGACGACGTGGCAGGCGGTGCAGCCGCTCGAGCGGTAGTCGCCGGGGTTGTCGTTCGTCCCGAGGAAGTTCAGGGTCGGATCGAACAGGCGGGTCTTGCTGGCGCTCACCAAGACGGGGTCGGTGCGGTTGCCGGTGCCGAGGCCGCGGAGGCTGAGCCGGGTGCGGGGCCGGCCGGGTTCTTCCGTCCGCTCGGGGATGCCGATCTCGGGCACGAACCGGCCGCCCGGCTCGAAGATGCGGAGGACGTTCCCGGGCTGGCTGTTCTCGAACCGCGGCAACGGGTCCAGGTACGGGACGACGCCCTTCTTCTCCATCTCCTCCGGCGTCGGGGCCGGGACGGTCTTGAGCCGCAGCCCCGCCCCGGTCATGCCGTAGGCCTCGCCGAGGGCGGCCCGCTTGACCGGGAGCGTGCCGTTGTTGTACGCGGCCGCCCCCCACAACATGCAGCCGGTGCTCATGAGCTGCTTGCGGTTGGTCTGCACCTCCTTCGGGTGACAGCCCGATGTCCCGCAGGAGATGTGGGCGATGCGGAAGTCGCCGGGGTTGACGAAGCGGACGAACTCGGGCGACTCGTGATTCAGGAGGGCGTAGGACCGGACCGGGTTGGCCGACGCCGGCCAGAGGTGCGGCTGGCGGGGGTGGACGTGGGCCTGCTCCTTGGTCGGGGCGTGGGCGTCGCCGCCGTGGCAGTCGGTGCAACCCAGACGGACGGTCGGCTTGCCGTGGGGGTCGCCGACGTTTTGATGGCACGCGACGCACCCGGCCGACTTGGCCCGCACGTCGGCGTCGGTCTGCTTCATCAGTCGGACGGCCGCCCACTCCGGCGGCATCGGGAACGGGTCGCTCGGGTCGGTCGACCAGTCCGGGTTGTGGAGGTCGCGGGTGCCGTCGCCGTGCGGCAGCAGGACATTCCGGGGGTTAGCGGGTGCGGGCGAATCCGCGGCGAGTGCGAGGGACAGGGCGAGCGGGAGGCCGACGAGTGCGGCGAAGACGATGGCCCCGAGGCCGGCGGAGCGGGCCGTGACCGGCGGATCGGCCGCGTCCATGCGGCTCCCTCCCGTGACCGTAAGCTGGCGCGGAATCGGGCGGGTATATCGCGTCCCCCGGCCGGGTCAAGGTCATCCCCCGGGGCTTCACACCCGGCCCGGACTAATCAACGCTCATTCTGTCTAAGGTCAATCCATGCCATCCGATCCGGACGCCCGCCCATGACCCCGCCCGACCCCGCCGCCCGGCAGACCGTGGGCCGGTACGTCCTGGTGAGCCGCCTCGGGGCCGGGGCGTTCGGGACCGTCTACAAGGCGTTCGACCCGCAGCTCAAGCGGCACGTCGCCCTGAAGGTGCCGAACCCCGGGGCCCTGGCCAACCCGAAGCACGCCGAGCGGTTCCTCCGGGAGGCCCAGGCGGCGGCCGGGCTGACCCACCCGAACATCGTGCCGGTGTTCGACGCCGGCCGGGACGGCGACCGGTTCTACATCGCGGCGGCGTTCATCGACGGCCGGCCGCTGGCCGACGCCATCCCCGAAGGCGGAATGGACCCGGCGAAGGCGGCCGCCCTGGTCCGGCAGTTGGCCGAGGCGGTGGCCGCCGCCCACGACGCCGGGGTCGTCCACCGGGACATCAAGCCGGCGAACGTGCTGGTGGACGCCGCCGGCCGGCCACACCTGACCGACTTCGGGCTGGCCGCCCAGGCCGACCTGTCGAAGCTGACCAACGAGGGGGCGGTGATCGGCACCCCGCACTACATGGCCCCGGAGCAGGCGGCCGGGCAGCGGGGGGAGGCGAAGCCGGCGGCCGACCAGTACTCGCTCGGGGTGGTGCTGTACGAGCTGCTGACCGGGCGGACGCCGTTCGACGGGCCGCCGGCCTCGGTGATCTACAACGCCATCCACTCGGCCCCGCCGCCGCCCCGGGAGGTCCGCCCGGGCGTGCCGGCCGAGGTCGAGCAGGTCTGCCTGAAGGCGATGGCCCGGAAGCCGGAGAACCGGTTCCCGGACTGCCGGGCGTTCGCCGCCGCCCTCGACCGGTGCGCCGCCGGGGCGAGCGGGGAGCGGCCGCCGCCGGCGATGACCCAGGCTCGACATTGGTTGGTGGTCGCAGCGGCGGCCGGGCTGCTGGCGGTCGGGATCGGGGTCGGGATCACGCTGTCCGGTGGCCGGAAGGATGGCGGGGCCGGGGCTGATCCGGGGGGGAAGTCGGACACCACCGTAGGGGCCAAGCCTGGAAACGACGGGGCGGCCATACCGGGACCAGGCGAGGAGCGGGAGTTCGAAATCGCCCGGGGGGTGAAGATGCGGTTCTGTTGGGTGCCGGCGGGGACGGCAACGCTCGGCTCGCCGCCAGACGAGAAGGAGCGGGGCAAAGACGAGGCCGAGCACGAGTTCACGACGGCCGGGTTCTGGCTCGGGAAGTACGAGGTGACGCAGGCCGAGTGGCAGGCGGTGATGGGCAGCAACCCGAGTGCCTTCGACGGGGAGAAGGACAACAAGGCCAAGGGGCTGGACACGGGGCGGTTCCCGGTCGAGTCGGTGTCGTGGGTCGATTGCCAGACGTTCCTGGGGAAGGCGAACGCCTTCGCTGGGAGGGCTGGTCGGTTCCGCCTGCCGAACGAGGACGAGTGGGAGTACGCGTGCCGGGGAGGTCGGGGGAACCGTCGGCCGTTCTACTGGGGCGGGTCGCTGAACGGGGCCGAGGCAAATTGCTACGGGGACGACCCCTACGGCGGGGCGGCGCAGGGGCCGTACCTGGGGCGGCCAGCGGTGGTCGGGAGCTACGACGGCCAGGCCGGACACTCATGGGGGTTATGCGACATGGTCGGGAACGTTTGGGAATGGTGTAGCAACAAGTATGATGGATTGAATAATGACTGCGTCCTCCGCGGCGGCTCCTGGTTCAGCTTCGGCCGCCATTGCCGCGCAGCGGGCCGCTACTGGGTTTCACCGGGCAGTTGGAACGAGAACTACGGCCTCCGCGTCGTCCTGCCCCTGGACTGATTACCGAACACCCGGGCCTCCGACCCGGGCTGACGGAACCGGCCCCCCAGGCCGGAGCCGGCCGGGTCGCCGCCCTCGCCGAGCTGGCCGACGCCCTCCGCTTCGGTCCCGCGGAGTAGCGGCCGTGATACAATGCCGGCGTCCGCCCCGGGGGTCGTCATGACCGACATCCACATCCGCACCCGGCTCGACTCCGTCACCCCGCACCTGCCGGACCTCGCCCCGCTCGTCGGCCGGGAGGTCGAGATCGTCGTCCGGCCGGTCCCCACCCCCGCCGACCCGGTCACGCCGACCGCCGACTCACCCGGCCCTGGCACCCCGGCCGGTGCGGTCGTGCTGCACCCCGCCCGGCCCGGGTTCCCGCCGCTCGTCGTCACCCCCGGCACCGGCGACTGGGCCGCCGCCCAGCAGGCCGCCCGGGAGCTGACCGAGATGGGGTTCGATTGGGACTTCTACCGTCGCCGAGAGGAGGAGTTGGAGCGGGAAGCCGCGGAAGCTCTCCGGGACTGGCAGGAGCGACAACAACAGCCGGAGGACGGGTCGTCGTGATCCTACTCGAAACCTCCGTCCTGGTCGACTACACCCGCTCCGACCCCAAGCTCGCCCGGCTGATCCCGACCCTACCGGCCGTCCATTGCGGCCCGGCCCGGTCCGAGGTTCTGGCCGGTGCCCGGAATCCGGCCGAAGAGGCCCGGCTATTCTTGCTCCTGAACGCGCTGCCGCTGGCGGCGACGCCGGAAACGGTCTGGGACGCCCTCGGGGGCAACCTCCGGACGCTCAAGCGGGCCGGGCTGACCATCCCGTACCCGGACGTACTCATCGCCACCATCGGCATCACGCACAACATCGAGGTGTGGGCCCGGGACAAGCACTTCCCCCTGATGGCCCCGCACCTGCCGGCCCTCCGGCTGTTCGTCGAGCCGCCATGACCCCACCCGGTCATGTAGCGAACGCCCGCAGCGCGTCGGCGAACGCCTGGGCTGATGGCGGGCGGTGGGCCGGGTCCTTCGCCAGCCCGGCGTGGACCATCAGGGCCAGCCCCTCCGGCACCTCCGGCCGGCGGTCCCGCAACGGGATCGGTTCCCGCCCCAGGATCACGTCGAACGCCGCCCGGGTGCCGGACGGCAGGTCGAACACGTAGGCACCGGAGAGCAGGTAGTACAGCGTCGCCGCCGTCCCGTACACGTCGGCCGGCGGGCCGACGTTGCGGAAGTCCGTCACCTGCTCCGGCGGCATGAACGCCGGCGTCCCGCCCGCCTCCCCGGCCAGCGTCATCCCGCTGATCTGCGACGCCTGATACACCCGGGCCAGCCCGAAGTCGGCCAGCTTCACCACCGTCTTCCCGTCCTCCCGCCGTACGTCAGGACGTTCGACGGCTTCACGTCCCGGTGGACGAACCCCCGGCCGTGGGCGTGGGCCAGGGCCTTGAGCACCTGGACCGCCACCCGCACCGCCGTCGCCGGCCTGAGCGGCCCGTCGGCCTTCACCCGCTTGGCCGCGTCCGTCCCCGGGACGTACTCCATCGCCAGCCAGATCACCCCGCCGTCCTCGCCGTTGTCCAGGTGGCGGACGATGGTCGGGTGGCTGATCTGCCGGAGGACGGCGGCTTCCCGCAGGAACCGCCCGACCGCCAGGTCCGACGGGGCCACCCCCGGGCGGATCACCTTCAGGGCGACCGTCTGCCCGTCGGCCTCGCGGACGGCCTCGTACACCGCCCCCATCCCGCCCCGGCCGACCTCCCGGACGACCCGGTAGCCGCGGACCGCCGGGAAGTCGTTCGCCTCCCCCGGCACCACCCCGGGCGGGCGGCGGGAAACCTGGGTGGCCGGGTCGGCGGGGTCGCCGGTCTCGGCCGGCGGGTGGTACGGCCCGGTCTCGGCCGGGGCGGTCGGGGCGTCGGGCAGGGTGTCGTCGAGGCCCGGGGCCGGGCCGACCGCCACCCGGAAGGTGGTCCGGCCGGCCCGCAGCTCGTCGCCGTCCTTCAGGTCGGCGTGGGTGATCCGCTCGCCGTTCACCCACGTCCCGTTCCGGCTGCCGAGGTCCGTCACCCGGCAGGCCGGCGGGTCGACTTCGAGCAAGAGGTGACGGCGGCCGAGGTACGGGTCGGGGTGCGGCAGCCGGGGGTCGGCCCGGCCGAGGACGACGGCTTCGCGGCGGTCGAACACGACCGCGAGGCCGGCATTCGGCCCGGCGGTGGCGTGGAGGGCGACGCGCATGGCGGCCTCGGGGCGGGTCGGGACGGGGTCATGTAACCCCGGCCGGGCGGCCCCGGAAGCCCCGCGGACCAGGCTGCGGCGTCGGCCGGATGGTCGTCGGTCCGACCGGGTTCATTGGTTCGGCCGCAGGGTGTGTGGGTTGCCGAACCAAACCAATCAGAGCCCGGGATGGGCCGAAACCGGCGTTGATCCCGATCCGCGGTCGTGCTATCCGGCCGGCAAACTGTCCGCAGTCCGAGTACGAGGGGCCGTCCATGCCGCGGACGTGCTGGCGGTGGGTCGTGGCGGTCGTCGCCGGCTGCGGGGCCGCCGGCGTCGCCAACGCCGCCGACCCGCCGAGTACCCTTCCGGCCATCCCGCCGCCGGACATGAGGTTGGGGGATGTCCACGGGTCCGCCCCGCCGGGGGTGAAGGACCTGACCCCGCCCGGGTTCGGCGACCTGATCCCGCCCGACGAACTCGGCCACAGCCACGGCGGGCACGGGGAGGTGCCCGGCAACATCGCCCCGTGGGCGCCCGACGGCCCGGGGTTCTACACGTCCGTGGAAGCCCTGGTCCTGCGGCCCCGTCGGGAGGCGTTCGACTTCCTTGTCCGCAACGCCACCCCCGGGCTGGCCGTCGCCGGGCCGGTCGAGTCGCTCAACTACGAACTCCGCGGCGGCGTCCGGGCCGAGCTGGGCTACCGGATCGGGCATACCGGGTGGGACGTGTTCACGCAGTACACCTACTTCCGCAGCGGGGCCCAGGGGGCGGTCACGGCCGGCCCCGGGCAGGCCCTGTTCCCGACCCTGACCCGGCCCGGGCTGACCGACGCCGCCCTCGTCGCCCGGGCCGACGCCCGGCTGGAGTACAACGTCTACGACCTGGCCCTCGGCCGGCGGTTCCGGCTGGACGACAACTTCACCGGCCGGGCCTTCGGCGGGCTGCGGTTCGCCAGCATCCACCAGGGCCTGACGGCCGTGTACGACGGGCTGGACGCCCGCCGGGCGGTGGTGTCGGCCCCGTCCGACTTCGACGGGTTCGGCCCGGTCGTCGGGGCCGAGGGGGTGGCCGCCGGGTGGCGGGGGTTCCACCTGTACGCCCGGGCGTCCGGCGGGCTGCTGACCGGGCAAGCCCGGAACCCGCTGAGCGAGACCAACGACGCCGGCCGGACCCCCTACGTCGGCACCAGCTACGACCTGCGGAAGGTGGTGCCGGTGGCCGGGGTCGGGGTCGGCGGCGGGTGGCAGTACCGGACGTTCTCCCTGCGGGTCGGGTACGAGATCACCCACTACTTCGACCTCACCGACCAGCCCCGGCTGGCCGACGACCTGGGCCGGGGGGCGGTCGTCACCCGCCCGGCCGGGCTGTCGCTGGAGGGGCTGTTCGTCCAGGTCGGGTTGCAGTTCTGACCGCCTCGGCCGGCGGGGCGGTATGATGGACCCGGGCGGCCGGGATGGGCCGCCGGCGGGGGCCGGGCGATGGCCGAACTGGAAGCGATCACCGACATCAAGCCGACCAACGAGCGGCCGGGGGCGGCCCCCCGGCAGTACGGCCGGCGGTTCCCCCTCCGCCCGGGCCAGCCGATGACCCTCGGCCGGGAGGAGGCGAAGGTCGACTGCGCCGTCCCCGAGGACGACCAGATCGCCCGGTTCCAGGCCACCCTCGAGTGGGACGCCCCGGCCGAGCGGCTGACCGTCCGGACCCGCCCGGCGCTGCCGCCCGAGTACCCGAAGCCGCCGCCGAACGAGACCGAGGTGTTCGACCCGCGGGCCAAGCAACTGGTCCGGGTCGCGGGCGGGCGGTGCGAGGTCGGCCCGGGCGGGTCGTTCTTCATCGGCCAGACCCGGTTCACGGTCCGCCGGGAGGGCGACTCGGACGCCGAGAGCCCGGTCGACGCGACCATCGCCCTGCAGAAGCTCGACCCGACCCGGGCCCAGCTCGAGGCCATCCCGTTCGCCGACCCGGCGGCCGTCTTGGCCGCCCTGGAGCAGCTCCCGGCGACCATCCGGGCGGCCGCCCCGAACGAGCAGAGCCTGTACCGGCGGCTGCTCAAGGCGGTGATGGACGCCCTGCCGCGGGTGGCGGCGGCGGCCGTCGTCCGGGTCCCGGCCGGGGCCGACGGCCGGCTGGCGGTGGTCGAGTCCCACGTCCGGTCGGCCGACCTGGTCGGGCCGAAGTTCGCCCCGTCCCGCAAGCTCTGCCAGCAGGCGGTCGGCGGGCCGCTCAAGCGGAGCCACCTGCACCTGTGGTCGACCGACCCGAAGGACGCGGTGGCCCCGCCCCCGGGGGCCGGGTCGGACATGACCCTGGCCCTGCTGCACACCAAGCACCTGACCCCGTGGGCCGTCTGCACCCCGTTCCAGGACGGGTCCCGGACCGCCCTGTACCTGGCCGGGCACGTCCCCGGGGCGTGGGCCGAGCTCGACCCGCCGGCCCGGGAGCGGGTCAAGGCCGACCTGACCCAGTGCCAGAAGATCGCCGACCTGATCGTCGGGCTGGTCGAGGCCACCCTGCAGCTGACCCGGCTGTCCCGGCAGGTCGAGGTGGTCCGCCGGGCCTGGCCGCGGAACACCTGGCAGTACCTGGACACCCCGGACCGGCTGGACGACCTGCTCCGCCCGCGGGAGAAGGAGGTGACGGTCCTGTTCTGCGACTTGCGGAACTACTCCCGGTTCGCCGCCGAGAACGAGGCCGACCTGCTCCGGGCGTGGAAGGAGGTGGCCCACTCGCTCGACGCGATGAGCGGGACGATCACGCTCTTGGACGGGGTGGTGGCCGGGTTCCGGGGGGATGCGGTGCTCGGGTTCTGGGGGTGGCCGGACCCGCAGGACGCCCAG
Source organism: Gemmataceae bacterium (assembly GCA_019747685.1). Classification (GTDB taxonomy): domain Bacteria; phylum Planctomycetota; class Planctomycetia; order Gemmatales; family Gemmataceae; genus Urbifossiella. The sequence continues at coordinate 1,786 of JAIEQN010000694.1, read as the reverse complement.
GTGGCCCGGGCCGCCCAGGCGGCCCTGGCGATCCGGGAGAAGCTCGGCGGGTGGCTGCTCGACCGGAACTCCGGGCTCGGGCTGACCCACGGGCGGGCGGTCGCCGGCCGGCTCGGGGCGAACGACCTGGCGGTCATCGACCTGTACGGCCCGGTGGTGAACCTGGCGTTCCGGCTGGAGGCGATGACCAAGGCGTTCGGGGTCGGGGTGATCGTGGCCGACGAGGTGGCCGCCCGGGTGGCCGCCGACCCGAACGCCGGGCGGTTCCGCACCCGCCCGCTCGGCCGGGTCCGGGCCAAGGGGTTCCCCGACCCGGTCGCGGCCCACGAGCTATTCTCGGCCGTCACCCCGACCCTGACCGACCGGCAGCTCGCGTCCTGGGCGGCGGCGGTCGAGCACTTCACCCGGGGGGAGTGGGCCGAGGCCGCCGACCTGTTCGACCAGACCTGCCCGGAGGACCCGGCCGCCCAGTGCCTCTTGCGGGTGATGGACCGGGCCGGGCGGAAGCCGCCGCCGGACTGGGACGGGTCGTTCCGGCCGCCCGGCCCGGACGACGAGTAACGGCCGCGGGCGGGGCAGGTTTCCCCTTGCCGGGCGGGCGTGGGGCGGGGAGAGTAAAGTTGCCCCAGTCCGCCCAACGTTCCCGACCGGCCCGACCCGCCATGACCCGCCACCCCCGCCCGGCCCGCCTGCGGGTCGAACCGCTCGAAGACCGGGCCGTCCCGGCGGTCATCACCGTCACCACCCTGGCCGACGTGACCGCCCCCGGGGACGGGCAACTGACCCTCCGCGAGGCCCTGGCCGCGGCCAACGCGAACGGCCCCGGGACGCCGCCCGACCCGGACGTGCTGGCCAACACCGTCGGGCCGTTCGGGGACGACACCATCCGGTTCGCCGCCGGGCTGACCGGGACGGTCCTGCTGACCGGCGGCGCCCTGCTCGTGACCGACCCGCTCACGGTCGAAGGCCCCGGGGCAGCGGCCCTGACCGTCTCCGGGGGCGGCCTCGACCGGGTGTTCCTGGTGGACGCCGCGGCCGTGGCCGTCACCCTCCGGTCGCTGACGGTGGCCGACGGTATCGGTCTGGCGACCGAAGACGGGGGCGGGGTCCTCAACCGCGGGGCGGCCCTGACCGTCGAGCGGGTGACGTTCGACGGGAACCGTGCGAGTAACGGCGGGGCGATCGACTCGTTCGGCCAGTTGACCGTCCTCGACTCCATCTTCGAGAACAACGCGGCCGCGGCCGACGGCGGGGCGGTCCGGCACGACTCGTTCGACTCGTTCCCCGGGTCAGCGCTGCGGATGGCCGGGGTGACGTTCACCGGGAACGCGGCCGGGGACGAAGGCGGCGGGGTCCACGTCCGCAACCCGAACGGGGCCGAGCGGCTCGTCAACGTGACGTTCACCGGGAACACGGCGGCCGGCCTGGGCGGCGGGGCGTTCATCTCGGACGGGACCGGGATCGCCCGGCTGATCCACGTCACCGCCGCCGGGAACACCGCGGCCGATGGTGGCGGGCTGGCGTCCAGGGCCGGGCTGTTGTTGTTCAACTCGGTCGTGGCCGGGAACACCGCCACCGACCCGGCCGGGGTGGCCGACCTGTTCGTCGGGTTTTCGGAAGGCGGGAACGTGATCGGCCTGGCCGACCCGGCGACGCTGGCCGGGCTGCGGCCGTCCGACGTGGCGGGGGTGGCCGACCCCGGGCTGGGGCCGCTCGGGCTGTACGGCGGGCCGGTCCCGGTGTTCGCCCTGCGGGCCGGCAGCCCGGCCCTGGGTCGGGGGCTGGC
>JAIEQN010000122.1 GCA_019747685.1 Gemmataceae bacterium | reverse complement strand
AACTTCGCGGCGATGGTGCGGCTCGCGTTCATCCGACTCTACCTGGCCCGGTGATTAGCGAGACAGACCCTAGCCCGCCGGTCCGGCACCATTTGCCCGTTGCCTGCTGCCGATAGTGTGGGGTGGACAACGCCGCTCCCGGCCACTCCCACCGCCGCCGGACACCGACCCGATGTCGCCCGGCAATCCACTGCCTTCCGTACTGGCCGACGCCCGCGAGGCGGCACGGGCCAATGGCCCGGGGCAGGTGGACCGGGTCGCCCGAGAGATCGGGGTCGAGGCGGCCCTTGTCGGCAGCCGGCTCGACGCCGTGGCCGATCTGATCGAGGTGCGAATCACCCGCTCCCTGGCGGTCGGCCGGTATCTGCTCGCTGTAGCCCGCCGAGGCCGGGTGCCGGTCCTCCGCACCGTGTTCGAGACCGGCCGGCAGGACCACACCCAGGACCCGGTCCGAATCGCGGCGGTGGTCGACTTCCGGCGAGCCGCGGAGGCGAGGGTGTTCGGGGCGACCGACGTGCCCGAGGAGGACCGCCCGCGGTACGGGTTCGCCTACCTGCCGGACTCCCCGACCGAGCCGTACCCGTTCGGCCCGGTGCGGTTCGTCCTCAACCTCAGCACCGACGAGCTACGTGGGCGGATCACTCTCACCCCGGTGGACAGCAGCCTGCCTGAACTCGGCCCGGACGAGGTCGGCACCTTCGACCACCCGCATAACGCCCTCGCTCGGTCGTCGGACGCGCTCGCGGTCGCGGGGTTGCTCGGACCGCGGGGGCCGGTCCCGCCCGGCTGCGGGGTGTGGGCGAACGGGACGGCCGGCGGGGTGCCGGAGGCGCAGGTGTGGGGTCCGGTGGAAGTGACCCCGGCCGAAGTGGCGGTTATAGTGGTGGGCAGGGACGCGGCCGCCGCCCAGCCGGCCGAGTTCGCGGCGCTCCGCGAGGTGGCCGCCCGCCAGGCGGTCGAACTGCGGGTGGAGGACGACTGACGTGACGCGTGTCCTGCTCGCCGCCGGCCCATCCCTGCTAGTCGTCGACCGGAACGGGGTGCTCTACTTCCGGGACCGCCGCCGGGGCGACCGGCCGGTGCCGTACCTGCCGGAACACTACCCGGTGTTCCTCGACACCGCCCGGCGGAAGCACGACATGACCCCGGTTATCGGTCTTCACGGGGAGCAGGCCCCGGAGATCGCCGACGGCGAGTGGCCAGAACTGACCGCCGGGTCTGGCCCGGGGGGCGAGCCGGTGTTCCAATGCAACACGCGAACCCCCGCTCGCCAGGTGGAACCGCTCGTCCGTGTTGGGAACTGAGCCGGTGCCGGGTCACGCCCGCGACCGGTCGTCCCCGTTAACCAGGCCTCTCAATGTCTTCACCGACGTCCGGCCAGGCCCACCCGTACTGGTACGAATGGTTGGTCGGTGTCGAGGAGGTCATCGACCTGTTGAGGCCGGACTCGCCGACCGAGTCGGTCGTCCTTCAGGCGAGCGGGGTCAAGGGCTGGGACGATGTGGTCGTCCGACTGAAGGGCGGCAAATCCCGCCTGTATCAGGTCAAACACTCAAGGGACGGCGACCGGCTCACATTCGGCGACCTGGCGGCCGGGGAGAGTGAATCGCTCCTCGGCACCCTGTTCACCAGTTGGCGAAGCCTGGTGACCGGCCGGGAGACGTGTCGCTGCATCCTGCACACGAACCGGCTGGCTGGGGAGCACGCCGGGAGGTCTGACGCTGGCGTCCGCCGCCCCCCGTTGGCGGATTTCTTGACATGGCTCTCGGAGGCACTCCCCCAGGCACAGACGCTGGCCGACATCAAACCGCCCGCCGAGTGGGAGACGGCCTGGACGAAGGAGTGGCTGGGGGCTCTAGCGGGGGGCACGGACGACGAGCGGCTTCGCTTCCTCAGGTCGCTCGACATCCGGGCTGGTCGGCCGGACACCGACGACGTGGTCCGACGTGTCACGACGGCACTGGCCGGAATCTTCGGGGTCGACGAGGCCCGGGTCGCCCCCTTGGTGGACGCCCTCCACCGGTCGCTTCGGACGTGGACGACCGGCGGACCCCCGATCACCGCCGAGACGCTCTGCCGGGAGCTGACGCTGCCGCCGCAGCGGGGCGAGTTGGCCCCCGCACCGCCCCCGCCCGAGCCATTCTTTCCGGGCCGGCTACCGGCCGCCGAGGACCTCGAGCGCGATTTGTATTCGCCGAGCGCGGAGCCCGTGTTCTTCCTGTCGGCCGAGCCCGGGGCCGGAAAGACGAGCCTGGTGAGCTGGCTGACCAACCGCCGCCCGGACCGGCCGTTCGCGGCCCTGGTCGGGCTCCGCTTTTTCTGCTTCGAGCCGATCCGCCCCAACGCCCCGTTCATCGCGGCCGACGCCTCGCGGGTCCGGCCGGCGGAGCTCTGGTTCAGCCTGCTCACCCAGCTTCGGGTCGGGCTGACGGGACGGCTGCGAGAACTCCAAGTCCCGCTCCGGAACGACCTGCTCGACTGGCGGGCGGCCCGGGGCCACGTCCTCCGCCTGGCCTCCCACCCCGGCCGGGAGGCGGGCCGGCCGTTCGTGATCGTGGTCGACGGCATCGACCACGCCGCACGGGCCGGGCAGACGAACCCGCAGCGGGCCGCCGAGTTCTTCGACTCGTTGCCCGGCCCGGACGAGCTGACGGGCCAGAACATCCGGCTGCTGGTCGCGGGGCAGCCGGCTGCCGCATACGATTCGGTTTACCCCGCCTGGCTCGTTTCACCCCACGACGGCGTCCGCCGCATCGCGCTGCCCGGCCTGGAGCTCGACGACGTGCGGGCGCTCTACCAAGCGGCCCCGTCCCGCCTACCGGCCGAGTCGGCGGAAGGGGCCGCCCGGCTCATCCACTCCCACGCCCAGGGGGATACCCTCGCTACCGTCTTCGCCGTCGCCGAGGCCGAGCATGCCGAGTCCGTGGACGCACTGACCCTTCGCCTCCAAGACCGGCGGCTGGCCGACGGGCTAGCGGCCTACTACCGGTCGATCTGGACCAGCGCATTGCACCAGACGGGTGGGGCCGAGGACGCCGACGACGGGCTGGTCGTTGTGCTCTCGATCGCCCGGCGGGGGGTGACCCCCGACTCCCTGGCGGCCGCATTCGCCACCAGCGGCCGTTCCGCTACGTGGTGGGAGAGGGTGTTCGACGCCCTCGGCCCGTTGCTCACCCACGGCGGCGACGGGTACCGGGTTCGCCACAACGACATCCGGGTGTTCCTCGCCGGCCGGCGGGCGGGCCTGTCGCCGCCGAGGCAGCGGCGGGCAGCGGCCCAACTCGCCGATCACTACCTGTCGTCGGACGGCGACCGGACCGCGGCCCACCTCCACCTGCTCGACCTGCTCGACATGGCCGGCCGCGCGGCCGAGTGGCCGAGGCACTACACCGCCCGGTGGGTGGTCGAGGGTGGGGCCGTTGGCGTCGAGCTGGACCAGTTGCACCGCGAGGGCTTAGAGGCGGTCCGGCGGTTGCCCGACGCGGGCGACTGGTCCGTGGTTGTGCCTGTGGCGTGCGCCGTCCAGACCCTCGAGCGACTGAGCTATTTCGAAGCAACCAATGACGGGTTCGGAACGACCCAACCGGACCTGCCGCCGTTTCTACCCTCCGAGGCCGCGGTACGGCCGGTCAGCGAGTGGGCGGTGGACCACCTGCTGACCCTGGCCCGAGACGCGATAGCGCTGTCGGAACGGGGTGAGCCGGGTCGGGCCGCGGCGCTCCTGCGCCGGTGGCTCGGCGGGTTGGATCTGGGCCGCGTGCTCGGGGGCATGTCGGGGGTGGTCGACCCGCACGCGGCGGAGGATGAGGTGCGGTTGGACCATCACGCGGCCGAGGCGCTCAACCGACTCGGGGCCGCCTGCGGCCGGGCGGGCTGGTGCCCGGACTTCGGTGACTCCGACGACCCGCCGGCACCCGACGCCCGGTGGGCGTTCGAGCGGGGGTATGCGGCGGCCCGGGCGGAGGCGGGCGACGCCGCCACCGCGGACGAGCTGTTCGCCGGCCGGCTGCCACGCTACCTCGACGCTTGGGATGTGGCCCTCCGGGCGGTCGCCGCCCGGGAGCGGTGGCTGCTGGTGCGGGACTTGTTGGGTAGGTTGTCCGGCTACCGAGGCGGGCTCGCCGGTCACACCCGAGTCGAAGCGGCGGCCTGGGCGTTGCGGTCGGGGGCCGACGCCGACAACCCCGGCTGGTTGGACGTGCTCGCCCTGCCGGACTACGGGCTGTCCGGCAACACCCGCTGGTCGACCAACGAGGACGACGCCCTCGACACGTACCTGGCGGCGGCCTACGCGACCGGCTGCCAACGGGTCGGGCTCGACGCCCGCGACATCGCCGCGTCGGTGTACGGCGTATACGACCCCGAAAACCGGCGCGCGGAGCAGAGGGCCGCGACCCTGGCGGTCCTCCGGGTGGCCGCCCTGCTCGGGCGGGTCGAGGGCGTGATCCGGTCTTCCGAACAAGACCCGGGCGGATGGGCAACCCCGGAACAAGTGGGTGAGGCGTTCGACGCGCTCTGGGGGCCGGTGACGGCCGGCAATTGGCGGTCACCGAAGCGGGCGGCCGGCCGCCTCGCCACCGACCTCGTCCGCGTCTGCCTCACGCTCGGCGGCCGGCACGCGGACGTCGCCCGCTCGCGGGCAGAGCGTGCGGCCGAGGCCTACCCGATCGATTACCCTCGGCCGTCGATCTGGGCGGCACTCGGTCAACACGGCCGGCGGGACCTCCAACGTCGCTGGCTGGAACACTGGGTCGGCCCCGCGGGCGAGGCGTGGGGGTTGTCTCACGACGAGACCAACCACATCGTCCGCGATCTGGCCCCGCTCGCCGATGCGCTCGGCGAGCGCGCCCTGGCCGATCAGGCCCGGAGGCGGGTGGCGTGGCTCAAGGTGGGATACCGCGCCCACAAGGAGTATGGGTTCTCGCCGGTACTCGACTGGTTCCGTCGAGCCGCCCGGGTGGACCCGCCGGCCTGCTTGCCGGCCGGCCGCCGGCTGCGGGCACTCTGCGACACCTGCTCCCGCCAAGGCGGGGACAACCGGTTCGACGAGGACGTGCGGGTGGCGGTGGCCGGGGCGGCGGTCGCGTGCGGGGCCGGGGAGTGGTGGGCGCTGGCCGAACCGGGGATGTTGACCGACCCGGGGTGGCACGACCGGGCAAGGGTGTTACTGGTCGACGGGGTAACGGCGGCGGTCGCCGACGGCCGGCCGCCCCCGCCGGCCGAGTGGCCATACGTCTGGGCCGCCGCTCTGGCCCTGAGCTACTGGCACGACGAGGGCGACAACGCGGCGCTCCGGGGGATGCGGGACGGGTTGCTCGCCGTCCCGGCCCGAGCGGACCAGAAACAAGCGTTAGTCGACGCCCTGGCCAGAACCACCCGGAGCGGGTCGCTGGACCGGCCGCCGGACGAGCGGCCCACGGCCCCGTCACCGCCCGGTCCGCCGCCCTCGGCGACCGCGGCGGCCGAAGACGAGCTAGCCGCCACCGGCCGGGTGACGTTGACGACCGCCGCTGCCGCGGTGCGGGAACTCGCCGGCGTGGACGACGGCGGGCGAGACCGCACCTCCCGGCTGCTGGCCGCCGTCGGGACCGGGATCGGTGGCAGTTGGGAGAACGGCTTCAGCGAGGTGCCGGAGTCGCTCGACCAGATCGCACGGTTCGTCGGCGACGACCACCTCTGGCAGTTGGTCCGGGCGGTCGGCCGGGATGCGGGCGGGCCGGAGAGCTACCACCTCCACGCCGCCGGCCCCAACCTGCTCGCCGTGTCACTCGCCCGATCCACCTCCCGCGGCCTGGAAGAACTGCTCGAGGGGTTGGACTCACAGCTGGAGATGCACGTCCTATGGGCGGCGGTGCCCCCGCCCGGGCCGGACGACGGAGGACCGTCCAGCGAACCGAATCCAAGGCCGATCGGCTGGAGGGAGGTCGCCGTCCGGCCGTTACGAGTCCTCCTCAGCTCGAGAAGTGCAGAGGCGCTCACCGCCGCCCTCGAGGGGGCTCACGCCCTGGTCGATCACGACCCGGCCGCCGCTGCCGACCTGTTCGCGGACCCAGCTGACGAGTGGCGGACCTACTGGCTGTTGCACGCGGCCGAGTGCTGGGCCGCCCGCCACCCGGCCGCCCTCGCCCCGCTCGTGCCGCGGCTCGACGGTCTCCTCCGGGAGGGGTCCTTGACCGAGCGGCTCCAGAGTTGGGTCGTGCTATGCCGGTGGGCCGATGCCCTCGGCCAGCCCAGGCCGGAGTTCCCTCCGTCGGCCGCCCAGCCGCCCGGCCGCCCGATCGTAACGGCCTCATCGGGGTGGCCCCTGTACAACACCGGGCAAGTCCTGGGGCATTCCCGGTTCAGCGACCGCCACTCGGCCGCCGCGGCCGTTCTGAACGACCTGTACGAGTGCGGCTGCGACTTCTCCCATCTCGGCGGGGCGGTGGCGGAGTCGCTACTGTTGGCGCGGGAAACCACGCCCGAGGACCGGCCGAGGGTGCTGCGTCGTTACAACGACATTATCTGCCATGAACTACACGTCGAGGCGGCGGTAGGCCGGGTCATCACGCCCCGTTTGACGCCGGCCGACTGCACCGCGCCACGGCTGGTCCGGTTGGCACAGGCGGTCCTGGACAATGACGAACCCTGGCTCCAGCGCGACCCGCCGCGGCGGTCGGCCGGGAACGTCTGGCCCCCGCCCGACGACGGGTATCGGTCGGAGGGGCCGGCCGCCGGCATGGAGGGGCGACTCACGGAAGTCGCCCGGGCGCTCGACGTGCCCGCCGGGTGGCGGGTGTTCTCCGCACGGGTGGTGTTCTGCGACGGGGGGTGGGACTACGTCCTGCAGTACTGGCACGAGACGTACCCGGACGACGGCATCCTAACCCTGGGCGACCCGCCGACCTGCCCGAGCGGCCGGACGTTCCTGAGCTGGATCCGGTCGGCCTTCGAGCCGAACACGCTCGGCGGTCCGGTACCTGTCTCCGGCTACTTCGTCGGCGGGCGGTCGCGGCTTCATCACGCCCGCGTCGAAGTCCACCCGCCCCGCGTGTGGCAGGAGGTGCTCGGCTGGCGGCCGGCCCCCAACGATCCGCTCACCTGGCGGTACGGGACTCAGGACGTGGCCCGGTACGAACGGCTTCACGGCCCGCTCCGCAACATGACTCGATCGCCCGTACACCGGCGGCCGGTCGTCGACCGCTGGCTGGTGTCTGACACCGGCCTGACGCAAGCCGAGCAGTTGGTCGGACCGATTCGCTCCCGCACACAGTCCGGCAGGCACGAGTTCAAGGAATAAAGTTCGGATGTGGACGGGGTCGCAAATACGGGCACACCGATGGACTCGACGCAGCCACGGACCGGTAATGAAGTCGGGCACTGTTCGGAGCGTAGAGCCCGAGGTCGACCATGTAGACGGACCGGCACCTGGGACCGCCGGGGGTGAGGGCAGGAACGCCCCGATCGTAGCCACCCGCCCGCATCGGCATAGTCCGCTACCTGGCGGCGATGCCATCCGTTTGGGAAGGTGTGGTGCAGCGGTCTCGACTACCTCGGGGAAAGTGCTACACCTTGACCGGACACTTGGTCCGGATGCTCCGGACCGTCCCGTAAGTTGTTATAACAATTTGGGTTGCGGCGAGAAAAAGCGTCCTCTCTGCCGGGAAGCACCGCTTTGCTAAAGCGGCGTACGGGTAACACTGTACCGCGGGTTCGAATCCCGCCCTCTCCGCTCCGCTCGCCAACGCCGACCGTCAGGCTTCGTTCACCACACCTCCGTATCGGGTTCGGCCGCATGGCCGGTCCTACCGGGCGGGCCGGGGGGGTGGGGCCTCGGAAGGCGGGTACTTGGCCCGCTCGGCCCGCCACCGGGCCGCCTCGGCCGGCCGGCCCCGGGCGGCCGCAAGTTCCGCCAGCCGGTCCAGGCACTCGGCCACCTCGCCGGCCGCCGACCCCCCGCCGTGCTGGTACAACGGGTCCCGTTCCCACTGCTTCAGCCCGTCGTAGCCCTGGACGAGGAGCGGCTCGGCCTCGCCGTACTCCCCCCGGCCCACCAGGACCCCGCCCAGGTGGGCCCGGGCGACGGCGGTCGTCAGCCCGGCCAGCCACCGCCGGGTGAACTCCGGGGTGATCCCGTCGAACACGACCGGGCCGGCCGGCAGCTCCTTCAGGAGGATCGCCAGGCCTTCCCGGAGGACCGGCTCGACGTCGGCGTCCCGCCCCTGCCGGACCAGGTTCGCCCCGAGCTGGGCCAGGGCCTCCCCGGCCGCCAGGGACCCCGGGCCGTCCCGCCGCCGCACCTCCGCCAGCCACTTCCGCCGCCAGGCCTCGGCCGCCGCGTACCGCCCGGCCCGCTCGAGGTGCTCGTACAACTGGGGCACGACCAGGCCCCACTCCTCGGTCGCCAGGCCGAGCCGGTCGAACCCGGCGGCCGCCCGCTCGAGCATCCCCAGCCCCTGCTCGACATCCCCGGCGTCGGCGTACGCGACCCCCAGGTGGTGGACGGTGTGGAGGGTGTTCCGGTGATCGGGCCCGAACCGGTCGGCCTGGGCCGCCCGCAGGGGCTCCAGCACGGCGATCGCCTCGGCAGTCCGCCCGGCGGCCAGGTACTGCACCCCGAGGTTCTCCAGCGCGTTGAGGGTGTGCGAGTGGTCCGGCCCGAGCCGCCGGGCCAGCGGCTCCCGGAGCCCCTCCAGCAGGGCGGTCGCCTGGCCCATCCGCCCGACCGTCCGGCAGGCGTTGGCCATCTCGTACAGGCCCTCCAGGGTCTGGAGGTGGTCCGGCCCGAGCACCCGGGCCCGCTCGTCCCGGACCCGCTCGAACAGGGCGAGGGCGGCGGCCCCTCGGCCGGCGGTGGTGAGCGCCTTGGCCAGGTCCTGGACGGCGGCCAGGGTGTCCGGGTGGTCCGGCCCGAGGGCCTCGGCCCGGGCGTCCCGGACCCGTTCGAGCAGGGCGACGGCCTCGGCCGCCCGCCCAGTCATCCGGTACGCCGCGCCCAGGTGGGCCGTACACGCCAGGGTGTCCTGGTGGTCGGGGCCGAGGTGGGCGGCCAGCGCCGCCCGGGCCTCGGCCAAGAGCCCGACCGCCTTCCCCGGGTAGCCGAGTCCGACGAGGGAGACGCCGAGCGTCTGCCGGACCCGGGCCACCGCCACCGGGTCGCCGATCTGCCCCTCGTCGAGCCGGCGGGCGGTCTCGTCGAGCCGGTCGCCGAGCAGGGCCCGGAGCGGCCGGCCCTCCTTCTGCTCGGCCCGCGGGTCCAGATCCCGGAAGACCGACCCGAGGGTGGCGTACCCCTCCTCGAGCTGGGCCAGCCGCCGCCCGGCCGTCTCGGCCGCCGCCACCGCCTCCCGCCGCCGGCCTTCGGCGTCCCGCTCGGCGTCCACCGCCCGGAGCATCCCGGCCGTGGTCCCGACGATCCCGGCCACCAGCAGGACCGCGACGGCCGCGGCCGCCAGCACCGGCCCGCGGTGGCGGCGGACGAACTTGCGGAGGCGGTAGCCGGCCGTCGGCGGCCGGGCCTCGACCACCTCGTCGGCCAGGAACCGCTCGATGTCGCGGGCCAGGGCGGCGGCCGACTCGTACCACCGGGACCGGTCCTTCTCCAGGCACCGCATCACCACCCAGTCCAGCTCCCGGGGGTGGGGGGTGCCGGGAGGCGGGTACGGGTCGGTCGGTCCGGGTCCGCCGCCCCGCACCCCGCGTTCCGCAACTCGGAGAGCCGGCGGCTCGGGGGCGGCGGCTCGTCCTCCCGGATGGCCCGGAGCAGGTCGAGGACCCCGACCACCCCGGCCCCCGGCCGGGCGAACGGGGTGGTCCCGGTCAGCAGCTCGTACAGCATCACCCCGAGGGCGTACACGTCGGCCCGGGTGTCGACATCACCGTCCCCGGCCGCCTGCTCGGGGGCCATGTACTCGGGGGTGCCGAGGATCGCCCCGTGCCCGGTCCGGACCGTCTCCTCGGTCAGCTTGGCCCCGGCCGCCTTGGCGATCCCGAAGTCGATGACCTTCGGGACCGGCCGGCCGTCGGCCTCGGCCACCAGGACGTTGGACGGCTTGAGGTCCCGGTGGATGACCCCCTTCTGGTGGGCGTGCTGGACCGCCCGGCAGACCGCCACGAACAGCTCCAGCCGCCGGCGGACGGTCAGCTCGCGGGCGTCACAGTAGGCCGTCACCGGCGGCCCGTCGACCAGCTCCAGGACCAGGTACGGCAGCCCCTCGGCCACCCCGGCGTCGAACACCTTGGCGATGTGCGGGTGGTCCATCAACGCGATCGCCTGTCGCTCCTGGTCGAACCGGGCCAAGAGGGCGGCGGCGTCGAAGCCGGGGCGGATCACCTTGAGGGCGACCGGGCGGCGGACCGGGGCGGTCTGGTCGGCCTCCCACACCTCCCCCATCCCGCCCTCGCCGAGCCGGCGGACGAGCCAGTACCGGCCGGCCACCTCCCGCCCCGAGGCGAGCGGCGGGCGGAGCCGGTCGACCGCCGGAAGGGGGGTGTTCGGGCCGGCGTCGAGGATGCCCCGGGTCTGGTCGTCGGAGGCCAACAGCCGCTCGACCCGCTCGCGGAGGCGGGCGTCCCCGCCGCAGGCCTCGTCCAGGAACGCCCGCCGGTCGGCCCCGGCCGGCCGGTCCAGGGCGGCGACGAACAGCGACTCCTCGTCCATCGCCCGGCCCCCGGGGTGAGTGTCGGATCCACGGGTATGGTAGCAGCCCGCGGGACCTCCCGCGGGCCGTCCACGCCCCACCCGGGGGTGGGCTAGTTGTTGTAGATGCGGTCGCCCGAGGCGAAGTCGGCCGGGTAGTCCAGGTTCACCCCCCAGAAGTAGTCGGCCTGGAACCGGTCGTTCCCGGACCCGCCGACCAGGTAGTCGGCGGCCCCGTCGTCCCCCCCGTTCAGGTCGTCGGCCCCGGCCTGCCCGTACAGCTCGTCCCGCCCGGCCCCGCCCTCCATCCAGTCGTCCCCGGCTCCGCCGAGGAGGGTGTCGTCCCCGTTCCCGCCGTACAGCTCGTCCCGGCCGTAGTCCCCGTACAGGTAGTCGGCCCCGTCCCCGCCGATCAGGAAGTCGTACCCGTACCCGCCGTACAGGGTGTCGTTCCCCTGCCCGCCGTCCAGCCAGTTCCACTCGTAGTCGTACCCGGCGTACAACACGTCGTTGTCTTCCTGGCCGTACAGTTCGTCGTGCCCGTACCCGCCGTCGCGGAAGTCGTTCCCGGTCCCGCCGTACAGGTAGTCGGCCGCGCCGTCCGAGAACCCGCCGTAGAGGGTGTCGTGCCCGGCCTCCCCGTGCATCTCGTCGCTCCCGCCCTCGCCGGACAGGTAGTCGTCCCCGTCCTGCCCGTGCATGAAGTCGTACCCGCCGGTCCCGACCATGAAGTCGTTCCCGCCCCCGCCCTCCATCCAGTTCCAGTCGTTGTCGGCGGCCCCGGCGTAGAGGGTGTCCCGCCCTTCCCCGCCGTACAGGAAGTCGTTCGCCTCCTCGCCGTCGATCCAGTCGTCGCCGCAGTTCCCGTACACCACGTCCGTGCCCGCCCCGCCCCAGATGGTGTCCCCGAGGTTCCCGCCGTGGATGGTGTCGTTCCCGTAGTACCCGACGATGTCGTTCGGGCTGTCGTCGACCGAGGTGCCCCGGAGCCCGCCGTAGACCAGGTCGTCGCCGTAGGTCGGGTGGATCGAGTCCCGGCCGAACCCGCCGACCAGGGTGTCGTTCCCGGCCTCGCTCTGCAGGTAGTCGTTCCCGGCCCCCCCGTCCGCGTCCGCCCGGAGGGCGGTCATGTTGGCGAAGTGGTCGTCCCCGCCGCGGCCGTCGAAGGTGACGATCCCGCTGGTGATCCGGCTGGCCGCCACCCGCGTCGTCCGCTTCAGCGAGCCGTCGAGGTTGAGCTCCTTGACGTGGTAGTACGAGCCGACCTGTTGCGCGTTGACGAGGTCCCGCGTCTCGGTGCCGGTGATGGCCAACTTGCCGGCGACCACCCCGATCCCGACGGCCGGCATGAGCCGATCATCGAGGGCTTGGACGGACGGCTTGAAGGTGGCGGTAGGTTTCTTCGACATGACGGGTCTCCCCGCCGCGCTCCCCTCGGGGTCGCGGCCGGCGGGAGTTGCGGCCGCTGGGCACCCCCGTGGTGCCGGCCGGCCGTCCCCCGCCGGGAACCCGTGCGACGCCGGCCGCCGGACCACGTCACCCGTCGGCGGTTTTTTCTTCGGGGGAGTCGTCGGCCGGGTCGTCGGACATGGCGGAATACAGCCAGGCCCGGGCGTACCGCCAGCCGCGGTCGGCGGTCGAGGGGGGAACCTCCAGGCACTCGGCGGCCTCGGGCAGGGTCAGCCCGGCGAAGAACCGCAGCTCGACCAACTTGGCCTTGACCGGGTCGACGGCGGCGAACTTCTCCAGGGCCTCGTGCAGGGCCAAGAGGTCGTCGGCCGAGGCGTCGGCCGGGAGGGTGTCGAGGTCGGGGTGTTCGCGGCGGCGGCCGCCGCCCCGCTTCTCCCGCCCCTTGGCCCGGGCGGCCTCGACCAGGATGCGGCGCATGGCGGTGGCGGCGGCCGCGAAGAAGTGCCGGCGGTTGGAGAACGACTGGTCCTTATCCACGGCCAGCCGCAGGTACGCCTCGTGGACGAGGGCCGTCGCGTCGAGCGTCTGGCCGGGCCGCTCCCGGGCCATCTGGGCGGCGGCCAGGGCCCGCAGCTCGCCGTACACCAGCGGCCAGAGCCGGTCGGCGGCGTCCGGCTCGCCCCGCTCGATCGCCCCGAGGAGGTGGGTCACGTCGTCCACGGGTCGGCCTCCGGCGGGGTTAGCCGTCGATGTGGATCACCCGGGCCATCCCGGCCATCAGGTGCCACTCGATGTGGCAGTGGAGGAACCACTTCCCCGGGTTGGTCGCCTGCCACTGGACGACCATCCCGCCCCCGGCCGGGACGTTGACCGTGTCCTTCAGGGGCGGGTCGGCCAGGTTCAGCGCCCCCGGCCGGCCGAGGACCCGGAACGAGTGCCCGTGCAGGTGGAACGGGTGGTCCATCCCGGTCGGGTTGTCGAACACGAACCGGACCCACTCGCCCTTCCGCAGGACGATCGGGTCGGCCTTCGGGTAGTACTGGCCGTTGATGTCCCACCGGAACGGCTTCATCGACCCGCCGAGCCGCAGGGGGATGTCGCGGACGCCGGCCGCCGGCAGGGCGACCGGCCCCGGGGCGCGGAGCTGCTCGGCGGCGAGTGACCGCGGCCCCCACCGGGCCGGGGCGGGGTCCAGC
>JAIEQN010000981.1 GCA_019747685.1 Gemmataceae bacterium | reverse complement strand
TCGAACCACACCAGCCGGGCCCCGGACCAGGAGTTGTGGGCCGGCGAGGGCGTCTTCTTCGGGCTCGGGGTGAGCGTCCAGTTCCCGTGCGACCTGAGCCGGTCGCCGTACACGGTCATCGCGTTCGGGGCCGACCTGCCGCCGCAGAAGGTGGCGTTCCCGTTCTCCCTGATCGCCGCCGGGCGGGGCGACTACCACGGGCACAACGGGATCAGCCCGGGGTGGATGCTGTCGGACAACATTTACTCCCTTAAGCGGAACGAGGCCAAGTACAAGGCCCGGGACCGGGCCAAGCGGACCCGGTTCGACTTCCGGGTGTTCCGCCGGGACACCGTGGAGCTGATGCGGGACGCGGCCCGGCGGCTGGCGGCGGCCGGCGGGAGGGAGACCTACACCGAGAAGGAGGTCCTCGGGCTGGGGCGGAACGTCCTGTCCGAGGCCGACCGGGTGAAGGGGCTGGAGGCGTACCGGTTCTACGCCGCGTACTACGCCCTCGGGGGCCTGCGGGACCGGGTGCGGGGGCTGGTGGCGGCCGGCTCGGCGGACGCGGCCCGGGTGCTGGTGACGCCGGCCCCGGACGCCCCGGAGTGGGAGTACCAGCGGCAGCTCCTGCTGGCCGATCTGGAGCTGACCGACCCGGCCGAGGGCTTACGGCAGCTCGTCGGGATGACGCTGCAGATCGCCAAGGACTGCGAGCGGGCCCGGGAGAAGGACGACAACCGGGGCGGGCGGATCATCGACGACTACGCGGACGTTCACCCGGCGGCCGACCGGGACGCGGTGGTCCGGGGGGCGTGGGACGAGGCCGACCGGGTGCGGGACGAGGTCGAGGCCCTGACCGCCGGGTTGTTTCGGCCCGGGGTGACGCGGGGCGAGGAAGTGCGCGCGTAGTCCGTGGCGAGCGGGGGGCGTGAGCCCCCTGTTCAGTCTCCGGAAACAGGGGGCTCACGCCCCCCGCTCGCCCGGAATCATCTCCACTCCCCGCGGAACATCGTCCGCCGGTCGCCGGGGTGATCGGCGAACAGCAACTCGTGCGGGTCGGCGGCGTCCCGGTCCGGCAGCGGCACGACGACGAGGTCGGCCGACTTGCCCGGCTCCAGGCTGCCGGCCTCGTCGGCCCAGCCGAGGGCCTCGGCCCCGGCCAGCGTCAGCATCTTGAGCAGCACGTCGCCGGGGAAGTCGGGGTAGTGGGCGTGAACGAACCGGGCCTCGGCGAGGATGTCGAGGTCGGGGTTGGAGGCGAGGCTGTCGGTCCCGAGGCAGACCCGGACGCCGCGGGTCAGGAACTCCCAGAACGGGTGCGGCGGGTGGCCGAAGGCGGCGTGGGTGCGGGGGCAGTAGACGACCGAATGAACACCGGCGATGTACCGGGTTTCTTCCGTCGGTAGGTAGTTGCAGTGGATGAAGAGCGCGTGGTCGACGAGCCGGCTCCGGGCGAGCGGGTGGCCTAGGCCCCGGATCAGGCCGGACGGGTCCCATGCCCCGAGTTCGGTCAAGAAGGCGACGAACGGGCCCGTTCGGTCGCGGATCAACTCGACCTCGCCCGGCGACTCGGCCAGATGCACGGCGACCCGGGCTTCACGCGGGTAGCAGGAGAACAGCCGATCCCGGGCGCTGTATGGGGCGTGCGGGCTGAACCCCTTCCGGCAAGCCGCCGTCTCGCCCGGCGACCGTTGCCAACCACAAGCCGACTCGAACGCCACGGTCGCCCGTTCCTCGGTCAGCCCGATCAGCTCGCGGAACACAACCGCCCGCGTCGGCGACGCCGCCACCGCGTCCCAGCTCGCACCTTCGGATGCGATGTCCCCGATCAGGGTGATGCCGGCTCGCAGGCACTCCCCGAGGCCGGCCCGGATGTCGGCCTGGACCTGCTCCGGCGTCCGCGCCCGGCGGTAGGCGATCACGCCCCGCAGCCAGTCGGTGAAGTGGTCGGGGTCGGTCGGCGGGATCAGGCCCCGCGCCCCGGACAGGTCCAGATGCGTATGGGCGTTGACCAGCCCGGGGATGATGGCCGCGTTCCCGAAGTCCTCGTCCGGGGTGCGGACCCCGGCCGGATCGATAGCCTCGATCCGGTCGCCCCGGACCGTGACCGTCCCCCCGGCCAACGGCGGCCCGGACGCCGGGAAGACGTACCGGGCCGAATACGTCCGGGGTTCGGGGTCGGCGGGCATGAACGACCGTCGGTCTGACCGGGTTGATTGGTTCGGCCGCAGGGTGTGCGTGTTGCCGAACCAAACCAATGAGAGCGGGCGGGTCGTGATGACCCGCCCGCCGGTAGCTTACCCGCTCGTCACCAGGTCGGCCTCACCCGCACGCCGGGCCGGGACCAGCCGCGGCCGGCACCCGGGCGGCAGCGTCCCGTCGTACAGGGCGTCCCCCGGCCGGTTCCGGTAGACCTGCTCGTGCAGCCCGCCGACCACCCGCCGCAGCCGGCCGGGGGTGAACGCCGCCAGCGGCAGGTCCACCGGCTTGACGAACAGTTGCAGCGGCACCGGATCGGCCCGGCCGTCGGCGAAGTTCGGGGAGAGGAAGTCGACACCCTCGACCCACCGCCCGCCAACCCGTCCGAACAGGCCGACCCGGGCCGCCCACAACTTCCGCTCGGCCGCGGCCATCGGCTCGTCCGGCCGGTGGCTCTCCCAGACGACGAACGGCAGCCGCCCGCCGGCCGCCCGGGCGTCGGCCCGCATCGTCCGGAAGAACTCGTCGAAGAGCTTCGTACCAACCCCCAGCCGCCTCGCCCACGGGGCGACGCCGACGTAGCACAGGTAGCCGCCGTAGCCCGGGATGAACGCCCCGTAGGTGTAGCCCGCCAGCCAGCCGGGATCGTCCTCGTGCCCGGCCGGGGCCGCCAGCAGCAGGTGCTTGTGCCACCCGCCGGTGGCCACCGGCCGGCCGACCGACCGTTCGATCGAGGCCCAGGGGATCCGCTCGTCCGGGTCGAGGGTCCGCTCGTAGAGCTGCCCGGCCGCCCGGGTCACCGGGTCCGCCGCATCCACCGCCTCCCAACAGACCAACTGTTCCAACCGCACAAGGCACCTCTCCTCAATTTCCGCCGGGGCCGCACGATCCGCCCCCCGCGACCGCGAATCGGCCGGGGGTCTCGGGGCTGAGCGCGTTCGGGCCGGCGGAGCATTCTAACCGGGGGTGCGGAAAATCCCCGGTGGGCGGCGTGTCGGCCGGCGGGTAAGTTCGTCAAGGCGGGGCCGGACCGTCCGCCCCAAGTCGTCAGGCCCCAGAGGGGCGGGGATGCCGGCCAAGCGGACCAAGAAGCACAGTTACGACTACCCCCGGCCGGCCTTGACCGTGGACCTGGTCCTGGTGTCCCGGGAGGCCCGGCCGCGGGTCCTGTTGATCCAACGAAGGAAGGACCCGTTCGTCGGGAAGTGGGCCTTACCCGGCGGCTTCGTGGACGAGGGTGAAACGCTGGCCCAGGCCGCCCGGCGGGAACTGAGCGAGGAGACCAGTACAACCGTCGACGAGCTGGAGCAGCTCTACACAACCGGCGACCCCGGCCGCGACCCCCGCGGCTGGACGGTCAGCGTCGCCTACCTGTGCCGGGTTGATGCGAATCAGCTCCGGCCGGCGGCGGCCGACGACGCGGCCGCGGTCGGCTGGTTCCCGCTGGACAAGTTGCCCGAGTTGGCCTTCGACCACGCCATGCTCCTCGGCCGGGCCCGGGCCCGGCTGGCCGACCGGTCAAGTTAGGGCGGCCCGCACCTCGGCCACGGTCACGTACCGGATGCCCAACCCCCGGCCTTCGGCCTTCGCGGCGGCCTGGAACAGCCCGGCGGCCGGCACGTCGACCCCGGCGCTGGCGTCCTCGGCCAGCCACACCTCAAACCCTTCGGCCCGCAGGTCCCGGGCGGCGTAGAAGCAGCAGATGTTGGTGGCGATGCCGCACACCACCACCGCCCGGATGCCGCTCGCCCGCAGGAAGGCGGCGAACGCCGGGTGCTGGGCGGTGACGGCGTAGGCCTCGAAGTCCTGGTGGTAGCCCTTCCGCCAGACGGCGTGAAACCGATGCGTATGCAGCCCGGGCAGGAACTCGGCTCCGGGGGTGCCGGCGACGCAGTGCGGCGGGTAAAAGCCGTCCTGCCGGCCGTGGAAGGAGCGGTGGTCGGGCGGGTGCCAGTCCTGGGTAGCGTCGATCCGGGCGAACGGCAGGGCCAGCAGGGCGTTGACCGCCGGGACGATGGCCGCCCCGCCCGGGACCGGTAGCTCGGCCGGGCAGAGGTCGGTAAACCCCCGCTGGGCGTCGACCACGAGCAGTGCCGTCATTGCCGGAATTCGCTCATGCCCGGTCATGCTCGGATCGACTTTAAGTTCAACCTTGACAACGGCTTCGCCGCAATCGGATGCCTCGACCCCCCCTCCCCCCCTCCGTTTTATCGAGTCGGCTTCCATTGCGGTAAACTCCTTCGCCACTTCGGGTTCGGCCGTTTTTTCACCTGCTCGGTTTGCCACCCCCCGGTCATGCTCACCGTCCGGGCGGGCCGTTAACGGTTGCCGGCTCATCGGTTATGCCCTCCGAGTCGCATGACCGGTAGCGATCATGCTCGACTCCGACCCCATGTAGAAAGCCGAAGACCCCGGCCCAGCGGGCCGGGGTCCGTACTGGCCCTTCGGAAGTATACTGTACAAGATACCACATATCCAGCCGAGGGCCAGGAAATTCCGGCCGGCGGCCAGACGGCCGGGCCGCTACTTCCGGATGTAGCTCTTGTGGAAGACGGCGTTGCGGGCCGGGTCCTTGGCCTCCAGCACCACCGCTGCCCCGCTCTCGACTCGGGTGTTGGCCAGCCGGTTCCCGGCCGTGTCGGCCGGGGCCGCCGGCGTCGCCCCCTCGGTCCACCCCCGCCGCGTCGGCCGCGCGACCGGGTCGAACGGGGCGGCGTAGATGGCGGCCCGGGTGTCGGCCTGGGTCGCCCGGTAGATCGCCGCGCGTTGCCGGGCCTGACCGGCCGTCTCGGGTTGTACTACCTCCCGGACGACCTCCAGGCCGGCGTCCGGCGCACCGAACTGGATGGAGTCGACCACCTCCCGCTGGACTACCACTCCGAGTTCCGGGAAGGGAATCGCATCCACCCCCCGGAACTGCCTGTTCGCCCGGCCGGCCGAGTTCACGGCTCGATCGGCCGGCGCCGTGTCCGGCTGGCCCGGCTGCTCGGCCTGGGCCAGGAACCGCTCGACCTCCCGGGCCGAGGGCGGGGCCGGGTGGTCCCCGGCGGAGTCGGCCAGGGCCTCGGTCGCGGCCGCCTCCAGGAGTCGTGGCCAGGCCCGGCGGAACAGCCCGTTCGACCCATAGACATCGGCCGACGTGACCTTCCCGTTGACCACGAACACCACCCCGACCACCCCCGGCCGGTCCGCCCCGGCCGCCAGCAGGGCCGACCGGTATTCGCCCACCCTGGCCAGCACCGCCGGGCTTTCCAGGGCCAGTTGCAGGCTGGTCGGCGAGGCCGGGGCATTCACCACCGCCCCGAGCTGCTGGCTCAGCTTCTCCTGCTCGGCCCGGACGTTGGCCCACACCCCGGACTGGTCCCGGTTGGCGTTGGCCAGCTTCAGGGCGTTGCCGACGACCAGCTTGTCGGACGCGGCGAAGTAGCCGGCCGGTTCCTGCCCGCGGCCGGCCCACCGGCTCTGCTCGACGCAGTGGGACGGCACCGCCACCGGCCCGGACCCGGGCGGGACGAGCAGGTCGGCGGCCAGCAGCCGGTCCTGCCGGCCGCCCTTGACGATGTCCCCGGACTGGACGAACAGGTCGTGGTCCGGGGACCGGTTCTCGACGGCGAGCTGGTTGACGCTGCCGGTCTCGTGGACGACCGCCCAGCCCCGGGCCAGGGCCTCGGGCAGGGTGACGACCCGGCGGTCGTCGACGGCGTCCGGGCCGTGGACGAAGTAGACGGCCAGGTTGGCGTGGGCGACCGGGGCCGACACCCGGTTGGCGGCGGCCGCGGTGCGGGTGCCGCCGGCCGCGTACCACAGCCCGGCGAGGGCCAGCCCGACCACCCCGGCGGCGACGTAGGACTTCCTCATGGCCGACCTCCTCGGCGGGGCCGCGGCGGCGGGGCGGCCCGGGGTCACGCGGACGGAACGACGTGCGACACCGATTCTAACACCGGCCGGGGCGGGGTGTGAGGGGGTTGTTGCGCGGGTGAAACGGCGGTGAAGTGGGTCCGGGCCGTATGGACCGGGGTGCGAGTCGGTGCAGGTCGGGTGCGTCGAGCCGGCCTTCGGTCGGCTCGACGCACCGCCCAGCTCGTTGACGGTCGGCGGCCGGTTACGGCGGGAGTTCGACGACGACGTAGTACGTCCCCCCGCTGTTCTTGATGACCCAGTGGTGCGGCTTGCCGGGGTTGGCCGGGTGCGACCAGTTGAACCCGGGCGGGTCCAGGACCTTGGCGGCGAAGTCGCCCACCAGCCCGCCGCCGGCGACGAAGAAGTTGACGGTGGTGCCGGCCGCCGGCTTGTAGTTCTGGTCGGTCCAGACGGTCAGGGTGCCGGCCCGGCCCGCGGCCCCGCCGACCCCGAAGGCCGCATACCCGGCGACGTTGACCCGGTCGTAGGCGGTGTCGCTACGGATGTCCATCCGGACGACGGACTGGTTGAACAGGTGGAACGACTGGGTGATGTCGATCCGACCGGTGTTGTGGGCCGGCGGCCCCGGCGGCGGCGGGGAGCCCGGCGGCGGGGGCAGGTCGGTCGGGTCGATCCCGGGGCTGAGCGCCCCGTCCCCGGTCGTCGTCTGGTTCCCCAGGTGGAGGTTGGCGTCGACCGTCCCGGTCCCGATGAGCTTCCCGCCGCGGATGCCAAGGACCGCCCCGTTCCCCAGGACCTTGACGGTCGCGTCGGCCACGGCCGCCCCGCCGAGGACGAACACCCCGGCCGACTGCTCGGCCTTCCCGTCGACCCGCAGGACGCCCCGGTCAATCCGGGTGGTGTTGGAGGTGACGTAGTCGGCCACCAGGGTGGCCGTCGCCCCCGCGGCGTCCATTACGACCGACCCCTCGTTCACCACGTCCAGCCGGCCGGGGTCGGTCACCCCCCACTGCCCGCCGGTGCTGATTTCGAACCGGCCGACCGGGGCGACCCGGATCGTCGACTTGGGGAACGCCGGCCCCCAGGGACGGGGCGACCTGCACGTTCCCGCCGCTCCAGGCCAGAACCCCGAACACGTCGAGGGTGGCGTTGTTCTGCTGGCGGTCGCCGGTGTAGGGGACGACGTAGGCCCGGGCGTACCGGGCGTCGTCGGTCCGGGTTACGAGGACGGTGATGTCGAGCAGCCAGCCGGAGTTCCACTCGAACACGGACTGCCCGGCCATGGTGATACCGCCGCCCGGCCGTAGCCCCCGGAGCGCGCCCTCGCCCTTGGCGATCAACATGCTGTTGAGGTCGGTGCCCGAGATGGTCAGCGGGTTGTTCACGTTGATGGTCGCCCCGTACCCGGGCTTGGTCTCCATCCGGTACAGGGTAACGGGGACGTTCAGGTTGCAGTCGTAACTATACGACCCCCAGAACTCGGCCGTGTCGGTCGTGCCATACTTCCCCGGGTAGTTGTTGTAAGGCCGGGCGCTGACCCAGGCTCCCCCGGCGAGCTGGATGTCCCAGTTGCTCGGCCTGCCCCAAACATTGTCCGCGTCTCCCCGGGTGTTCCAGCGGAACGTGGCCGGGACCTCGCGGGCTTCGAGCTGCTCGCCGCCGAGCCGCACGGACAGCGGATGAGCCGGCCGGCGGGGCGGCTTGGCCGGTCTCAGCCACGACGGTAACTTGCGGATCACGGTCAGTCCTCCTGGTGATACATGGAATTCGGTCGTTGATCAGGTCTACCTCTTCCGCTCCACCACCCGGGTGTGTCGGAACCGCTCGGGGAGCCACCCGTCCACCCGGTCCCCGACCAGTTCCCGGTCGTTCACCTTCAAGATGACCCAGGACACTCCCGTGGCCTCCTGGTCGGCGGTCGCCTCCAGCGACATGTTGAGCTTGTTCCCGTCCAACCGGTAGGTGCCGGGGACCCGGGGGCGGTCCCATTCGTCGACCGCCCACGCGGTGACCCTGCCGTCGGCGGCGAACGTGACGAACGCGGCCCCCGGCCCGTCGGCCGGGAACTTGATCTGATCCTGTTCGACCTGCCGCCAGGTACCGACGAGCAGTTCGGCGGTCGTCCTCGGCTTGGGGTCGATCCGCCGGGGCGGGGTGCGGCGATCGGACATCACCGCGACGACCGCCAGGGCGGCGAGCAGGAGCAGGCCGGCGGCGGGGCCGGCCCGAAGAACGAGACTGCGGCGGACCATCGCGGACCCTCCGAGACGAGGGGCGATCGGGGCAGCCGGCAGGTGAAGAGGTCCGCCGGCGGATGAGACGGCTACGGCGACCGGCCGTGGTCCGGAACGTGAGAAGCACCGACTGGATGGGATGCTAAACGACTGGCAATCGCCACGCAAGAGAATTCTTGCGCTTTGCCGATTTTTTCTTTTGGCGACTCGCCGACGGTCGCAGACGGGTAACGGCTCAGGCGTTACCCTGAAACTTCGCGCCCGGACGCTCTGCACTGGCTCTCGAAGAGCGGCCGGGCCGGCCGCGCGCCCCAGGGGGCGCCCGCCACTACTTCCCGGCCACCTCGGCCCGGGCCGCTTGCGGATGCGATCGGTTAACCGGCCCGGGCTACTTCGCCACCCACGCCGGCGGGGGGGTGATGTCGTCGGCCGGCCGCTTGCCGGCGTCGGCCCGGCCGGACCCGGCTAGCCGGCTAATCACCCGGACCGTCATGTCGTGGTCGCAGGCGATCTGGCAACTGAGGCGCACGCCCGTCAGGCCCTTCGCGGCCAGGACGTTCTTCTCGGCCTCGGTCATCCGGTCCGGCTCGCCGGCCACGAACTCGACCTTGCAGGTGGTACACCGGGCGTTCCCGCCGCAGGCGTGGAGCTGGTCCGTCCCGGCCTCGTCGGTCAGGGCCAGCACCAGCCGCTTCCCGGCCGGCACCTCGACCCCCGCCGTCCCCTCGACCGTCAGCGTCGGCATGGCTCGGACTCCGAAAATGACCGGACTCACCACAAAGACACAGAGATCGCACCGAGGGCCACGGAGAAGACGACAAAATCGGTTCCCTTCGTGACCCTTTGTGCGGCCTCCGTGCCTTTGTGGTGAGTTGTATCCCCCTAGCGGGCCGGTTGCACCGCCCCGGGCCGGTCAATATCTTCCGGGTGACGGCGAATCCCATTCCAACCTTCCCCACCCGGCCCATTCCCGGAGGCGGCCGTGCCGGTGATCGAGACCCGCGACCTCCGCAAGCACTACGGCCCGGTGAAGGCCCTCAAGGGGGTGTCGATCCGGGTCGAGCCGGGCGAGATTTACGGCCTGCTCGGCCAGAACGGGGCCGGCAAGACGACGCTCATCAAAATCCTCCTGGGCATCGTCCACAAGACCGACGGCTCGGCCGACCTGCTCGGCCGCCCGGCCGGGACGGTCGCGGTCCGCCAGCAGGTCGGCTACCTGCCCGAGGACCACCGGTTCCCCGAGTACCACACCGGGTACTCGCTGATGGACTTCTACGGCCAACTGTACGGCATGCCCCGGGCCGACCGCCGGCGGAAGATTCCGGAGATGCTGGAGGTCGTCGGCATCAAGGCCCGAATGGACTACCGCATCCGGACCTACTCGAAGGGGATGAAGCAGCGGCTCGGTATCGCCCAGTCCCTGTTCCACGACCCGGCGGTCGTCTTCCTGGACGAGCCGACCGACGGCGTCGACCCGGTCGGCCGGCGGGAGATCCGCGATCTGATGCAGGGCCTCAAGGAGCGGGGCAAGACGGTCTTCCTGAACTCCCACCTGCTCGGCGAGGTCGAGCAGGTGTGCGACCGGGTGGCCATCCTCCAGCGGGGCAGCCTGGCCCGGCAGGGCACCGTCGCCGACCTGACCCGGCAGGCCGGGCGGTTCGTGATCGGGCTGGCCCCGGGGCAGGAGTTCCCGTCCGACGAGGTGGCCCGGCTGGGCTACTCGGTCGAGCCGGTCGGCGGGCGGGTCGAGGTGACGCTGCCGGACGGCCAGGGGATCGACCCGGTCCTCGGGCTGCTCCACGCCCGGGGGCTGAACCTGCGGCACCTGGTCGAGAAGAAGCAGACGCTGGAAGACGTGTTCGTGGCGATGGTCGACGCGGCCGACCCCGGGACCGACCGCCGGCCGGGCCGGCGGGCCCGGGAGGTCGGGGCCCCCGCCGCCCGGAGGAAGTGACCGTGCAATTCCTGGCGTTCCTCGGGGACTCGTACCGGGAGGCCCGGAGCGGGTGGATGCTCCAGCTCATGCTGGTGCTGTCCGCCCTGCTCGTGCTGCTGGTGGCCAGCATCGGGTTCCGGCCGATCACCGTCCAGGACCAGCTCGACCAGCCGCTCAAGCTGATGACCCGGCTGATGGCGGCCAACCCGGAGGGGTACGCCCAGCTCGGCAAGCCGACGTTCGCGGTCGAGAACCTGTCGGCGACCGACCCGAACACGCCCTGGCGGTCGGACTACGCCTTCGACTTCGTGGTCGCCACCCCGTCGGCCGAGGACATGCGGAAGGCCCGGCAGGCCGGCGGGCTGCCGACCACCGGGGCGAAGGTCCGGGAGTTCCTCCGGCAGGCCCTGGAGGACTACGAGCGGGTCGAGGTCGAGGACCCGCCCCCGCCGCCGGCGGCGGGGGCGTTCCTGGCGGCCGGCGGGCCGGCGGTGCTCGGGGGCAGCCCGCCGTGGGCGACGGCCGAGGAGCGGTACCGGGTGGCCGCCCGGGGGAACAAGGTGGACGACCCGCTGGCCTGGCCGCACCAGGTGTCGGTCCTGTTCGCCTGGGACGTGCCGTTCATGCACGTCCCGACCCGGACCGGGGCGTACTACATCGAGAAGTGGCTGGTGAGTGAGGCCGGGGCGTGGGTGGCGCTGTTGGTCAGCGTCATCATCACCGCCGGGTTCGTCCCGAACATGCTGGCCAAGGGCAGCCTCGACCTGTTGGTGTCCAAGCCGATCGGCCGGTCGCGCCTCCTGATCTACAAGTACGTCGGCGGGCTGACGTTCGTGTTCCTGTTGGCGGCGTTCACCGGGGCCGGGGTGTGGCTGGCGGTCGGGCTGCGGACCGGGCTGTGGACGCCGCACTTCCTGGCCCTGATCCCGATCCTGACGTTCTACTTCGCCGTCCTCTACTCGGTCTCCACCCTGGCCGGGGTGCTGACCCGGAGCACCCTGTTCGCCATCCTGGCGACCGGGCTGGCGTGGGGCCTGTTCTGGGTGGTCGGGAAGGCGAACGACGGGGTGCAGAACCTGAAGGCGGTCGAGGCCGACATGCGGGCGAAGATGCCGACCGCCCCGGTCGACCCGGACGGCCCGATGTGGGGGTTCGTCCCGCGGTGGCTGTTCGCCCCGATCACGGCGGTCCACGCCGTCACCCCGCGGACCTACGAGCTGGACTCCCGACTCGGGCGGGTGATCGCCGAGGGCGTCCTGACCCCGTACCAGCTCGGGAAGCAGGGGTACGACAAGCCGCCGCGGGAGGACTGGGCGGAGATGCTCGGGGTGTCGGCCGCGTTCGTCGTCCTGATGCTCGGGCTGGCCTGCTGGCGGTTCGAGACGCGAGATCATTAGCGCGGGCGGTGAGGTCGAGCCCGTAGGGTGCGTCGAGCCGGCCAAGAGGCCGGCTCGACGCACCCTACGAAGACGGGCGTTCCCCTTCCCGCCGCCGGAACTCCGCCTCGCCGATCCGCGTAAAGCGGACCCGGTCGCCGACCCGCAGCGGGAAGAACCCGTCCGCCACGTCCACCAGGACCAGCGGCGTCCGCCCGATCAGGTGCCAGCCGCCCGGCCGGGCCAGCGGGTAGACGGCCGTCTGCCGGCCGGTCACCCCGACCGACCCCGGCTCGACCCGCAGCCGGGGCGACGCCAGCCGGGGGACGCCGCACAGCTCCGGCGGCAGGTAGCCGAGGTACGGGAACCCGGGCATGAACCCGACGGCGTAGACGGTGTACTCGGTGCCGGTGTGCCGGCGGACGACCTCGGCGGCGGGCCGCCCGAGGCGGGCGGCGACGAGGCCGAGGTCCGGGCCGAGGTCGTAGCAGACGGGGATTTCGTGAACCAGGGGCTGGCGCCCCTGGACCACCTCATCGACCCCGACCAAATCCGCGTCGAAGAACACCCCGACGCTGGCGTAGGCCGGCACGACATCCTGCAGCCACGGCGGGGCGGCCGCCCGGACGGCCGCGGCGAACCGGACGGCCGCCGGCTCGTCGGCGAGGTACACTAACACCGCCTGGTCGCCGAGCGGCTCGACCCGAACGGGTATAACCACAAAGACACGAAGGGCACGAAGGAGAAAGCCGGTTCGGACTTCGGTCTCATTCTATCGCCCGTCTCCCTTCGTGCCCTTCGCGTCTTTGTGGTGAATCCGTCTTGAAACCGCCGGGCCTGGGGGGCGTCATCTTGGCGATGGGACCGGACGAACTGGCCGACCTGGTCGACCGGCACGCGGCCGCCCTGGTGCTGTACGCCCGGCAGTGGTGCGGCAGCCCGGAGGACGTGGTCCAGGCCGCGTTCCTCAAGCTGGTTCGGCTTCGCACCCGCCCGGACAGTCTGCTACCCTGGCTGTACCGGGTGGTCCGCAACGGGGCCATCGACGCCAGCCGGGCCGCCCGCCGGCGGCACAAGTACGAGGCCGCCGCCGCCGGGACCGCCCCCCGCTGGTTCAGCCCGCCCGACGACCCGACCGGGCTGGACGCCCGGGCCGCCGCCCTGGCCCTGAAGACCCTCCCGGCCGAGACCCGGGAGATCATCGTCGCCCACCTGTGGGGCGGGCTGACGTTCGAGCAGATCGCCCGGGCGGTCGGGTCGTCGGCCGCCACCTGCTACCGCCGGTACGCGGCCGGGCTGTCCGCCCTCCGCCAGCAGTTAGGTGCCGAATGTCCCGCGACCTAGAACACCTCGACCTGCCCCCGCCGGGCCGGCCGGACCCGCTGGCCCGGGCGCTGGCGGCCCTGGACCCGGCCCCGGCCGCCCTGAACCGGGACCGGCTGATGTTCGACGCCGGGGCCGCCTCCCGCCGGCCGGTCATCCGGCTGTGGCAGCTCGCCGCCGGGCTGCTGGCCGCGGTCGGGTTCGCCGCCGGGCTGAACTGGCGGCCGATCGTGGTCGTCCGGGAGGGGGTCGCCAACCGGGCGGCCCCGCCGGCCCCGCCCGGGCCGCTCCTGCCGGAGGTCGTGGCCCAGGC
>JAIEQN010000280.1 GCA_019747685.1 Gemmataceae bacterium | reverse complement strand
GCTCCCGACCGGGCACCGCGACACCCGCTCCCGCGGCCGCCCGGTCGGGAGCGGGTCGGGGGCCGGTCCTGCCGAGCCGGGCGTCGTTCCAACTCCCGCCGGTCGCCGCCCCCGTGGACACCCGGGCCGACCTGGCCGAGACGCCCGGCCCGGCGACCGCCAAGCCGGGGACGGCGGTGAACGAGCCACTGGCCTGGGCCGACGAGGAGGACGGCCGGCGGGGGATCGGGCCGACCGCCCTGGTCGCCGCCGCGGTCGCCATCATGGTCGCCGTGTACGTCGGGGCGACGCTGCTGATGAAGTGACGATCCCGGCGGGCGGGGGCGTTCGCCCCCCGCCCGCCGGGACACGCGGTCCGGCTTGCGACGCCATTCCCGCCGTCCGTACAATTCCCGGTACGCCGTCCGCGACCCCGCCCGCCGTACCCGGTGCCGAGTGTCCCACGCCCCCGCCCGACCGCCGGACCGGCCGAAGCGGGTGGTGGTCCTCGGGGCGACCGGGTCGATCGGGACCAACACCCTCGATGTCGTCCGCCACCTCCCCGGCCGGCTGGCCGTCCTCGGGCTGACCGCCCACGCCAGTTGGGAACAGCTCGCCGGCCAGTGCCGGGAGTTCCGCCCGCGGCACGCCGTCCTGTGCGACTGGGAGGCCTTCCGGGCCGCCGACCGGTCGGCCTTCCCGCCCGAAACCGAACTCCTGTCCGGCGAAGACGCGGTCGCCCGGGTGGCCGCGGACCCGGACGCCGACATCGTGGTGTCGGCGGTGGTGGGGGCGGCCGGGCTGCACGGCACCTGGGCGGCCCTGGAGGCCGGCAAGACGGTCGCCCTGGCGAACAAGGAAACCCTGGTCGTCGCCGGGCCGCTCGTCACCGAACTGGCCGCCCGCCGCGGGGCCCGGCTGCTGCCGGTCGATAGCGAGCATTCGGCCGTCTTCCAGGCCCTGACCGGACACGGCCCGAGCGACGTGAGCCGGGTCGTGCTGACCGGCAGCGGCGGGCCGTTCCGGGGCCGGACGGCCGCCGAGCTGGCCGACGCGACGCCGGAGCAGGCCCTGCGGCACCCGACCTGGAACATGGGGCCGAAGATCAGCGTCGACTCGGCCACCCTGATGAACAAGGCCCTGGAGGTGATCGAGGCCCGCTGGCTGTTCGACCTGCCGCCCGACCGGATCGACGTGATCGTCCACCCCGAGTCGGTCGTCCACTCGTTCGTCGAGTTCGCCGACGGGTCGGTCCTGGCCCAGCTCTCCCCGCCGGACATGCGGCTGCCGATCCAGTACGCCTTGCTCTACCCCGACCGGGTGAGCGGGCCGGCGAAGCGGCTGGACTGGAAGGCCCTGTCGGCCCTGCGGTTCGAGGCCCCGGACCGGGCCACGTTCGCCGCCCTCGACCTCGGGTTCGAGGTGGCCGCGAACGGCGGGACCTGCGGGGCCGTACTGAACGCGGCGAACGAGGTGGCGGTCGGCCGGTTCCTGGCCGGCCGGCTGCCGTTTTTGGGGATCGCCCGGTGTTGCCGGGCCGTCCTCGACGCCCACGACTACGACCCCCGCCCGTCGCTCGACCGGCTCCTGGCCCTCGACCGGTGGGCCCGCCACGAAGCCAACCGCTGGACCGAAACCCGATGACCCCCGACCCCCACCCGCCCCGCCACCACGACATCGCCGAGCCGGGGCCGGTCGACCCGGCCACCGGCCAGCCCGACCACCGGGCCGAGGTGTCGGCCCTGAAGGACTGGCTGCGGCAGAACGCCGTGTCCCTGGCCCTGACCGCCGCCGCGGTCGTCCTGGTCTGCGTCTACCTGGACGTGGTCGACACGGTCAAGGTGGTGGTCGGCCTGGGGTTCATCATCTTCATCCACGAGCTCGGCCACTTCCTGGCCGCCAAGTGGTGCGATGTCCACGTCAAGACGTTCTCGATCGGGTTCGGCCCGGCCGTCCCGTTCTGCTCGTACAAGTGGGGCGAGACGACGTACATGCTCGGGATCATCCCGCTCGGCGGGTACGTCAGCATGGTCGGGGAGGGGACCGGCGAGAGCACCCCGGACGGCGACCCGGACGACGACGCCGAGGACCCCCGGAGCTTCAAGAACAAGCCGGTCGGGTCGCGGATGCTCATCATCTCGGCCGGGGTCGTCATGAACGTGATCCTCGGCATGGGCTGCTTCGCCGCGGCGTACCTGCACGGGGTCCGGGAGGAGCCGGCGGTCGCCGGGACGGTGGCGTCCGGGTCGGCCGCCTGGCGGGCCGGGCTGCGGACCGGGGACGAGGTGACGCGGATCGGCAGCCGGGAACACCCGACGTTCAAGGACCTCCGGCCGATCGTGATGAGCACCGGCAAGGGGGAGCAGGTCCCGGTGGTGGTCAGCCGGGACGGGAAGACGCTGAAGTTCGAGGTCGAGCCGCTGCGGGAGGAGGGGACGTACTTCCCGACCCTGGGGATCACCACCGGGCCGAAGCTCACCCTGGTCGAGGGCCGGAAGCGGTCGACCGCCCGGCCGGCCGTCCCGGGCAGCCCGGCGGCGGCCGCCGACCCGGGCTTCGAGGGGGGCGACCGGATCGTGGCCATGTCCGACCCGGCGGCGTACCCGGCCGTCACCCCGCTGCCGGTGGTCGCCGACCCGGCCGACCCGTCCCGCCGCAACCCGGACTACGACGAGTACCACCGGCGGATGGTGCTCTTGGCCGACAAGCCGATCGCCTTCCACGTCCTCCGCAAGGGGGACCCGGACGGCGCCCCGCCGAAGACGATCGCCGTCCAGCCGGTGTACCGCTCCGACCTCGGGCTGCGGATGGGGATGGGGGAGGTGGTGGCCGTCCGGGCCGGGGGGCCGGCCGCCCGGGCCGGGGTGACCGCCCGGAACGAGGACGCCGCCCCGCCGGTGCGGGGGGACCGGGTCGTCCAGGTCGCGGTGACCCACCCGAACGGCCGGCGGACGTGGTGGGTGGCCGACGGCAAGCGGCCCGAAGGGTCCGGGATGAACGACGAGGTCAAGTCGCTCGACCCGGTGACGCTGCCGATCGACCTGGAGAAGTGGGCGGCGTCGTTTCCGGACCCGGCCGCGGCCGGGCGGAAGGTCGACCTGGTCGTCCTCCGCGAGGCGGACAACACGTCCAAGCGGGTGCCGCTGGTGCTGGACTACGACCCGTCGTTCCGGTTCGACCGGGAGACGGTGCCGCTGCCGAACAGCCCGGTCCCGGTCCCCGGGCTGGGGCTGGCGTACTGGGCCGAGGCGGTGGTCAACGAGGTCGAGCCGGACTCGCCGGCGGCCCGGGCCGGGCTGCGGCCGAACGACCGGGTCGAGGCCGTCCGGCACAAGACGCTCGACGACGCCGGGGCGGTCACGGCCGGCGACTGGGACGAGCTGAAGCCGCACCAGTGGGCGTCGGCCGAGGCGGCGTTCCAGAGCCGCCCGCCGCACGAGATCGACCTCCGGGTGAAGCGGGCGGACGGGACGACCGAGGAGGTGACGGTCCGCGGGCGGGAGGACCGGGACCGGCCGGCGGCCGACCGCGGCCTGGTGTTCCAGCCGGAGACCCGGACGGTGCAGGCGGCCGACCTGGGCGACGCCCTGGCCCTCGGGGCCCGGCGGACCGTGCGGTTCATCAAGGAAGTCTACATGAACCTGTACGGCTACCTCCGCGGCCGGATCAGCACCAAGACCCTGAGCGGCCCGCTGTCGATCGCCAACGCGGCGTACAAGATCGCCGGCGAGGACTTCTGGCAGTTCCTGCTGTTTTTGGGGATGATCTCGGTCAACCTGGCGGTGGTCAACTTCCTGCCGGTGCCGGTGCTGGACGGCGGGCACATGGTATTCCTGCTGATCGAGAAGGTCATCGGCCGGCCGGTCCCGGAGCGGCTGTTCGCGGCCGCCATGTGGGCCGGGCTGGTACTGATCCTGCTCTTGTTCGTGTTCGTCATCACCCTGGACATCCGCCGGGTGGTGTTCGGCTGGTTCTGACCCCTACCCCGGGGTGGCACCTCGGTTGCGTAGGACAGGCTTCCAGCCTGTCATCCTCTGACAGGCTGGAAGCCTGTCCTACGGCCCGACCTGACACATCACCCGACCCGGGGTGCCCCGGAACCGGCACCGGGTTTGCCGTTAGACCGTCCGATCGCCCTTCGGCCGCCGGGTCGCCCGGCGGCCCCGTCGGGGTACGCACCCGGAGGTACGACGATGCCGCTCTTCGGACCGGTTTCGTTCGCGGCGGTGGTGGCCGCCGGGCTCGGCGGGAACGCCTCCGCCGACCCGCCGCACGCCGCCCACTTCGCCCACTGTGCGCGGGTTTGTGCCGACTGCCTGGTCGTCTGCGACACCTGCCAGAAGCACTGCCTCGACCTGCTCGGGCAGGGGAAGAAGGAACACGCCCGCAGCGCCCAGATGTGCGGCGACTGCCGGGAGCTGTACCAGGTGGCGTCCGCCCTGTCGGCCCGCCACAGCCCCCTGGCCGGGTACGCCTGCGAGGCCTGCGCCAAGACATGCGACGACTGCGCGGCCGAGTGCGACAAATTCAAGGACCAGAAGATGATGGCCGACTGCGCGGCCAAGTGTCGGGAGCGCGCCAAGGCCTGCCGGGACATGGTCGGGCACGCCGGGCACGGGGAGAAGTGACGGCGGGCGAACCCGCGGGGGGCGGGTCGGAGGCCCATCCCCCGGAACCCTATTGCCGGGCCGCCCCCTTCACCCCCGTCTCGACCGCGTACAGCCCCTTGCTGGCGGTGATGAACAGGGTCTTCATGTCCTTGCCGCCGAAGCAGACGTTGGCCGTCCACGGCTCCGGCACGTCCACTTGGGCCACCTTCTTCCCGCCCTTGTCGTAGACCATGACCCCCTTGCCGGTCAGGTAGACGTTCCCGGCGTCGTCCAGGGTCATCCCGTCCGACCCCTGCTCGCAGAACAAGTGGCGGCCGGCCAGCGAGCCGTCATCCCGGATGTCGTAGGCGTAGGTCTTGTTCGCCCCGATGTCGGCCACGTACAGCGTCTTCCCGTCCGGCGTGCCGACGATCCCGTTCGGCTGCTTCAGCCCCCCTTCCACCCGCGCCAACTTGGCGTCCTTCCCCACGTAGTAGACGCCCTGCACGTCCTGCTCCTGCGGCCCCCGCTTCCAGTACGGCCGCTTGTAGAACGGGTCGGTGAAGTAGGCCCCGCCGTCCGGCCGGACCCAGATGTCGTTCGGGCCGTTGAGCAGTTTCCCGCCGTGGTCCTTCACCACCACCGTCTTCTCCTTCGTCTTCGGGTCGATCCGCCACAACTCGTTCTTCTCGTCGGCACAGGCCCACAGGTTCCCGGCCTTGTCGAAGCACAGGCCGTTCGACCGGCCGGACGGCTCCAGGAAGGTGGTCAGCTTGCCGTCGGTGCCCCACCGCAGGATGCGGTCGTTCGGCTGGTCGGTGAAGAAGACGTTGCCGTCGGCGTCCGGGGCCGGCCCCTCGGTGAACGCGAAGTCACCGGCCAGTTTCACCACCTTCGCCCCGGCGGGGATCGGCGAGGCGTCGTCCGGGGCGGCCAGCACGACGGCCAGTGCGAGCGGGATCATCACGGATTCCTGGGGTGGGGGATGAGAGCATGACCGGTACGGCAATGCGACACCCGGGTTTGATAGGGATTTGATGCCCTACCCCCTCCCCCCCCCCTCGGTTTTCGTTGCCCGACCCCGACCGGCACAACCGATTGCTTCCGAACGGGTTGGGGCGGTTTTCCCGCGGCGGCAGCTCGGCAGGGCTGTCATGCTCGGGTTCAGTGCTCGTCACAACCCGTTGGACTCGTTTGCCTTCCCCTCCGCACCGAGCATGACCGGACCCGGTCATGCTCGCCGCCCGCCCGCCGAATTCCTGATCGGGCGGACATAGTGTACAAATATACTATATTCCACCACCGGCGTCAAGGCGGTTGCGTCCGCCGGCGGATCGGGGATGATGGGGCGGACCCGCCCGGCGCCGCCCCGGCCCGGTGGCACAGGCCTCCCGGCCTGTGTCGGCTCGTACACAGGCCGGGAGGCCTGTGCCACCCGAGACACGATCCCGCCCGGAGGACGACCCATGTTCGACCCGACCCGCCGCGACCTGTTCGCCTACTCGGCCGCCCTGCTCGGCGGTACTCCGGGGGTTGACACCCCCGGCTCGCCGGGAACTCCGGTCGCTCACGCTCCCGGCTCGCCCAGGAAGAAGTACCCGTTCAAGAAGTCGATCAACCTGTGGGCGTTCCCGTACCCCGAGCGGATGAACCTGGAGCAGTGCCTGCGGCTGGCCAAGGACGCCGGGTTCGACGGGATCGAGCTGAACTACGACCTGGACAACGACCTGTCGCCGAAGAACGGGCCGAAGGAGTTCGCCGCCATCCGCCGGACGGCGGAGAAGGTCGGCATCGCCGTCAGCGGGATGTGTTCGTTCCTGTTCTGGCCGTACCCGCTGACCAGCAACGACCCGGCCAAGCGATCCCGCGGGCTGGAGCTGGCCGGGAAGATCGCCGAGTGCGCCCACCACCTCGGGACGGAGAACGTGCTGGTCGTCCCCGGGGCGGTCCACATCCCGTGGCGGACCGACCACGAGCCGGTGCCGAACGACGTGTGTGACAAGCGGGCGAAGGAGGCCGTCCGGGCGCTGATCCCGCAGGCCGAGAAGCTGAAGGTCTACCTGAACATGGAGAACATCTTCTTCAACGGCTACCTGATGACCCCGGCCGAGATGAACGCCTTCGTGGATTCGTTCGGCAGCGACCGGGTGCGGGTCCACTTCGACACCGGGAACATCATGATGTACCAGTTCCCGGAGCACTGGATCGATCAGCTCGGCAAGCGGACGAAGAACGTCCACCTGAAGGAGTTCACCAAGAAGGGGACGGACGTGTCGCTGGAGGCGTTCCGGCCGCTGTTGGACGGGACGACGAACTGGCCGGCGGTGCTGGAGGCGTTCGGCCGGACCGGGTACGACGGCTACCTGACGTTCGAGTACTTCCACCCGTACCTGCACTACCCCGAGGCGCTGGTCTACCAGACGGCCGACTCGCTCGACCGGATGCTCGGGCGGAAGGGGTGAGGTTCGTGTTCCGTAGGGTGGGCGGAGGCCCGCCGGAGGCGGGCCGAGGCCCACGCGGGCGACGGCGGCGGATCGGCGGCCGAACCCTGGCGAGTCCGGCTACCGGGCGGTCGGCGTCCCCCGCGTGGGCCTCGCCGGGCCTGCGGCCCGCCTCCGCCCACCCTACAAGACAACTACCCCGAGGCGTTGATCTACCAGACGAGCGATTCGCTCGACCGGATGCTCGGGCGGAAGGGGTGAGGGGGCGGGGGCCGGCGGGCCGGGTTTTGTAGGGTGGGTCGAGCGGTCCGTCCGCGGACCGCGACGCCCCACCCTGCGGGAGCCGCTCGACCTCGCCCCGCTGGCGGTCAGCCCTTTACGGGTGGACGGCCCGGCAGGGCCACTGGTCCTGGTAGAGTTTCACCCGCTCCGTGTACTCCTTGCCGCGCCGATCGCGGCACCCGGGGAGGGCCAGCGCCGCCTGTTGGTACTTGACGGCCTCGGCGAATCGGCCGCACTCGGCGTAGGCGGCGGCCAGGACCGCCAGGCACTCGTAGTCCTGTGAGCGGGTCAGCGTACAGGCCGCCGTGGCGTCAGCGACCGCCTTGAGGCCGTCCCGGTGCTTCTCGTCCCGGGCGGTCGCCCGGACCCACGCCCGCAGGGCCAATGGCGCATGGTCTTAGGGATCGAGCCGGACGGCCTCGTCGTAATCGCGGACGGCCTGTTCCGCATCACCCACCAGCCACCGGGCGTATCCTCGGGCCCGGAACACCGCGACCAGTGTGGGATCGAGTTCGATGGCGATTCCGAAATCGTGGATGGCCGCGTCGAGGTCGCCCTTGAGCGCGCGGACGTTCCCCCGGTTGGCGTACCCGCCGGCGTCCAGGGGGTCGAGCCGGACGGCCTCGTCGTGGTCGGCCAAGGCCTTGTCCAGCTCCCCCTTATCCGCCCAAGCAAGCCCCCGGCCGGTGACGGCGGCCACCGACTGCGGGTCGAGCCGGATGGCGTGGGTGTACTCCTCGACGGCCGCGTCGGGTTCCCCGCGGTCCTGGAGGACGCGGGCCCGGCCGGTCCGCGGGAGGGGGTAGGTCGGGTCGAGGCGGATGGCCGCGTCGAAGTCCCGGAGGGCCTTCTCGGCGTCCCCTTTGGCGTGGTAGGTGCGGCCGCGGTTGTGGTACGGCAGAGCGGTCTTCGGGGAAAGCCGGATGGCCTCGTCGTAGTCCCGCAGGGCCCGGTCGTACTCCCCCTTCTCGTGCCAGGCGTAGCCGCGGCTGACGAACGCCTTGGGGTTGACCGGGTCGAGCCGGAGCGCCTCGCCGCACTCGCGGACGGCGTCGTCCGGATCGCCCCGGCGTACGGCGACGATCGATCGCCGGACGTAGTCGTCGCTCGTCCGCAAGGAGGCGGTCGCGGCCGCGGACAGGTCGGCTGCCTTGGGCGGACCGGCGAAAAGGGGACCGACCGATCCGGCGAGAACGATGACGGGGGCGAGGAGCAACACGGGCGGTCCTCGGCGACGGGTGGTTAGGCGGGTATTGCCCCGAGAGGCCGGGCCGTCAAGGCGGATCTGCAAGCGGGGTCGGCGACATGGACGGGCCGCACGCCCGCGGCTGCTGGGTGGCGGACCTGGTGCTCGGGAAGGGCTGACCGGCCGCCGGTGGGCTCGCAACCCGGGGTTGCACCCCGGGCTATGATGTAGCAGCCCTTCAGGCTGCGAAGATTCAACCCCCCGACCCCGAAGGGGTCGCACGACATAGCCCGGGGTGCAACCCCGGGCCTGATCATGGCCCCGGCCCCTCCGCCCCCATCACCCGGGCCGGCCGGGGTTCCGGGTCCGGCCGGGCGTAGTCCAGGTACGCCAGGTAGGTCAGCCCGCCGAGCAGGGCGTAGCAGGTCGCGGTGGCCGGGACCGACGGCGACATGAACTTCACCGCCGTCCCGGCGAACTGGTTGAGCCGGACCCGCACCCCGTTGAAGTCGACCGAGTACAGCTCGTCCAACAGCAGGTGGGAGAAGAACCCGAGCATCACCCCGACCGCGAACAGCACCCGGGTCGGGCGGTGCGGGCTGTGGTAGCCGAGGTAGACGACCAGCCCGGCGACCAGCATGGCCGGGATGCTGTGGAACATCCCCCGGTGGACGGTCAGCCGCTTGAACACCCGGGACGCCCCGTACCGGACGACGACGTACCCGAACAGGAGGGTGGCCAGGATGCCCTCCTGGGAGACATCCATCTGGACCAGCCGCGGGACCAGGGTGAGCGGGACGACGACCGCGGCCAGGCTGAACAGCTCCCGGACCGGCACCCCGGACTGGCTGTCCAGGTCGGGGAGCATCCCGCCCATGCCGGTCAGGGCGGCGGCCAGCACCGCCGTCTCGGTGGTGAACCCGAGCGGCTGGACGGCCACCCCGCCGTACGCCACCCCCAGCGCCCCCGACACCGTGATGTGCGTCCGGAACCCGGCCATGCTGCACCAGTGAAAAGTTCAAAATGAAAAGTGCAAAGTTGCGGAACCCGGCAGAGGACACGGGCCGGGCAACACCCGGGTTCTTCCGTCATTTTGCACGTTGCATTTTCCACTTTTCACTACCGAGATTGTGAACTCCCGCCCAGTATGGCCCAATCGGTGCTACCGGCACAAGTGGGAGGGCCGACCGATGACCAACACCGACATCGCCCGGCGGCTGCGGGAGCAGGCGAACGAGCTGGCCCGGGGCGGGGAGAACCTGTACCGGGTCCGGGCGTTCCGGCAGGCGGCGCTGGCCGTCCAGGGGCTGCCGGCCGAGGTCGTCCAGGTGGTCGCCGCCGGCGGGCCGAAGGCCCTGGAGCGGGTCCCGGGGATCGGCAAGAGCCTGGCCGGGACGATCGCCGGGCTGGCGGCCGGCGGGCCGGAGCCGATCGCCGCCTGACGACCTATGCCCCACCCCCGTCACCGACTCGGCCCGAACCGGCCGGACGTTCCGGTTGTAGCGGGTAAATCACCCCCACGACCTTCATCTCCCGGCAGAATCCGCACCCGCGGCCGGGATTCTGCCCCCATCCTTGCTTACCCAGATTCTCGGCGCAAGCCGGCCCGACCGGCCAGTTCCGCTAGATGGGCGGTCCGGCGGAATTCCCGCCGCCGGCCGGACCGATACAGTTCGCACCCACCGGCCCCGCGACCGTGAGGCCCCCCTCGATGACGTGCCCGCTCGACCGGCTGACCGCCGCCTTGGCCCGGACCGGGATGACCCGGTTCTTCGGCCGGCTGTTCGCCGACTACCCGGACCTGCTGATGAAGGACCAGACGGTCGAGGCGGTCGGCCCGGACCGGCGGTTCAAGCTCGCCGGCCGGTGGGTGACGAACTTCGGGTCGGACAGCTTCCTCGGGCTGGACCAGGACCCGCGGGTGATCGAGTCGATCGAGCGGGGCGTCCGCGGCTGGGGCAGCCACAACGGCAGCTCGCGGGCCTTTTCGAGCGTCGAGCCGAACGTCCGGGCCGAGGGGAAGATCGCCGACTGGCTGGGCACAGAGTCGGCGTTGATCTACCCGTCGGTGACGCTGGCCAACACCGGGGCCCTGCCGGGCCTGTTGACCCGGCAGGACGTGGCGGTGGCCGACCAGTTCGCCCACAACTCGATCGACGAGGGGCTGAAGCTGGCCAAGGCCCGGGGCGTGCGGACCGCGAAGTTCGCCCACAACGACCCGGCCGACCTCCGCCGGGTGCTGGCCGGCCTCCGGCCGTACCGGCACGCGGTCGTCGCGGTCGACGGCGTGTACAGCATGAGCGGGGCGCTGCCGCCGCTGGCCGAGTTCCGGCGGGTGGCGGCCGAGAACGACGCCGTCCTGTACGTGGACGACGCCCACGGGACGGGGGTGCTCGGCCGGCAGGGCCGGGGCACGGTCCTCGGCGCCCTGGGGGATTACGACAACACGCTAGTAGTGGGCTCGCTGTCGAAAGCGTTTTCGTGCCTGGGCGGGTTCGTGGCGTGCCCGAGGGCGGTCCGGGACGTGCTCCGGCTGCGGTCGAACCCCTTGATCTTCGGCGGGCCGGTGCCGCCGGCGTACCTCGAAGCCGTCTGTACCGTCGTCGACATCCTCCGGTCGCCGGAGTACGACCGGCTGCGGGCCAAGCTGGACGCGAACGTCCGGCACCTGGTCGCCGGGGCGACCGCCCTGGGGCTGGCGGTCCTCGGCGGGTGCGTGCCGATCGTGTCGGTCCTGGTCGGGCCGGACGAGGCGACGCTGCGGGCCGGGCGGTTCCTGTTCGAGGCCGGGTACTACGTCCAGTCGGTGGTCTTCCCGGCCGTCCCGCACGGGTCCGGGGTGCTCCGCATCCAGGTCAACGCCTGCCACCACCCGGGCCAGGTGGACGGGCTGCTCGGGGCACTGGCGGCGCTGCACCGGGCGGCCCCGCTGCCCGGCCCGGACGCCGGGGTGCTCCGGTTCCCGGCCGGCGTCGGGGAGGCGATCCCGGCGTAAGGAGTGGCGGAGGGCAGTGGTAGAATGAAGACAGCCGGGCCGGTCCGGCCCGCCCTGTCACCGCCACTCCCACTGGCACCGGTGTCCGATGGCCTGGTTCTACCTGATCCTGGCCGGGCTGTTCGAGTGCGGGTTCACCACCTGCCTGAAGCTGTCCGACGGGCTGTCCAAGCCCGGGTGGGCGACGGCCTTCGTCCTCCTATCGATCGTCAGCTTCGGGCTCCTGACCGTCGCCGCCCAGACGATCCCGCTGGGGACGGCCTACGCCGTCTGGACCGGGATCGGGGCGGCCGGGACGGCGGCCATCGGGATCGTCTGGTTCAAGGACCCGGCGACCACCTGGCGGCTGGTCTTCCTGTGCACCCTGATCGGGTCGGTGGTCGGGCTGAAGCTGGTGTCGGGGGAGGGGCCCGGGACCGACGAATGACCCACCGCCATCGGTGGGTCAGTCGTCATGACCCCGTTACGGCTTCGGGATCGGGACCGGCAGGATTTTGTCGTTGAAGACCGAGGACATGGTCCCCTGGGCGACCGGGACCATGTTCTTGTCCTTCGTCTGGAACGACAGCCCCTGGAGTATCCGCAGGGTCTCTTGCAGGGCCGGGTCGGTCGGGCTGTCGAACTGGCCGACCGTCACCAGGCTGGCGTACCGGGTGTGGAGGACGAACGCCTCCAGGTTGAGTGGCCGGCTCCCCTCGGTGGTCGGACCGGTCATCTTCCGGATGGCCTCGGCCAGTTGCTCGGCCTGCCCGGACCCGGCGGTCAGCACGTCCCCGCCGAGCCCCTTGCCCGTCGGCTTCTTCATCACCCCGGCCGTATCGTCCGACGAGCTGTACACGATCGGGGCGGAGAACGACTTCACCCCCAGGGTCCACGTCTTGGTCGCCTTCAGCAGGCTGTACGGGTTCCGCTCGTTCAGCTTGACCATGAACGGGTCGAGGCCGGCCGGCCCCTGGGCCTTCGGCCGCGGCGAGAGCGGGTTGGGGACGACCATCGCCTGGGTGAACGGGTTCAGGAAGCCCCGCTCGATGGTCGTCCGGCCGTCCGTCCGCCCGTCCGGCCCGGCCGGGGTGACCGGCCGGACGATCGCCGCCCCGTCGAGCAGCCGGTTGTCGGCCGGGGTCGGCCACCGCTTCACGACGGCCAGCGCCCGGACGGCCTCGTCCTCGGTCCGGTAGCCGCCGACGAACACCCCGATCTGGTCCTTGTGGCTGAACGACTTGTACCGGACCCGGCTGTCCGGCTCCAGGAACTCCATGTCGTTGAGCTTGCTCTGCTTGCGGTACTCCTCGACCGACGCCAGGAAGGCGGCCGACCGCTGCCGGGCGGCGGCCGCCGCCGCCGCGTCGGCCCGCTTCTCGTCCGAGACGTACTCGTACAGGTAGATCGGCACGGTCGCGTCGACCTTGCGGACGGCCGCGGCCAGCCCCTCGGCCAGCTCCCGGGCGGTCATCCCGGGGTCGTTCGGGTCCGGGCGGCCGGGCCGGGAGTAGCTCTTGACCAGGACGAAGTACGACCCGTGCTCCGGCCGGAGTTGGAGGGGGTGGTTCGGGCCGAGGGCCGACGGGAACTCGGCGGCGTCGGCGGGGGCGGCGATCGGGGCCACCTGGGCGGCCGCCCGGAACCCGGCGGGCGGGACCTGGGCCGGGGCCGGCTGGAACCCGCCGACCGGCGGCACGTAGGCACCGGGCG